>NZ_JBNCKT010000136.1:0-12347 GCF_049841675.1 Micromonospora sp. DT4 | reverse complement strand
CCATCGACATCGCCACCATCAAGATCTGGCTCCGCGACCTCGCCCGCGAAACCTGATCCACAAGACACGGCCTAGTCCGTGGCCGACTCTGATCTCGGGTGTGCGTGGTGGTGGCGCCTTCTCGGCCGACCGACGTGGGGGACGTCATGGCCAAGTTCAACCTCAAGCAGCGCCCGAGCCGGCAGCGGCCGGTGACCGCCGAGGGCGCGCCCGGCTTCGTCCGTGAGCCGCGCCTCGAACTGTTCCTGTTCGGTGTCTCGAACATGGTTGGCGAGGCGGCCTTCTACGAGGGCTCCACCGATCGGGACGCCCGTTTCCGGGACCTGGTCGCCACCGTGGCCGTCGCTGATCCCGACTGGTTCGGCCGGTTCGTGCCGTGGCTCCGGAGCGGCGCGATGATGCGCTCGGCGTCAGTGGTCGCGGCCCTTGAGGGCGCCCGCGCCCAGGTGGCGGCCGGCATACCGGGTTCGCGCGCGGTTGTCGACGCGGCGTTGCAGCGTGCCGACGAGCCGGGTGAGGCGCTCGCGTACTGGCTGGCTCGTCACGGCCGGGCACTGCCCAAGCCGGTGAAGCGGGGCATCGCCGACGCGACGGTCCGGCTCTACACCGAGCGGAGCCTGCTCAAGTACGACTCCGTCGGCCGTCAGGTGCGCTTCGGTGACGTCATCGACCTGACCCACCCCACCGCCAGGGACGAGCGACAGGGTGACCTGTTCCGGCACGCGCTGGATCGGCGGCACCACCGGGACAATCCGGTCCCGGAGTCCCTGCGGATGCTCAGGGCGCGGGACGCGCTCATGGCGATGCCGGTCGAGCAGCGCGGGGAGGTCGTCGACCGGGCCGTGTTGGACGAGGCGGGTATGACGTGGGAGTCCCTGGCCGGCTGGCGACAGCGGGCGATGGACGCGGCAGCATGGGAGTCCGTCATCCCGACGATGGGCTACCTGGCGCTGCTGCGTAACCTGCGCAACTTCGACCAGGCCGGAGTCAGCGACGCCGTCGCCGAGACCGTGGCGGCCAGGCTCGCCGATCCGGCGCAGGTGGCGGGTTCGCGGGTGCTGCCGATGCGCTTCCTGTCGGCGTACAACGCGGCACCGAGCCTGCGCTGGGCGTACCCGTTGGAGAAGGGATTGCAGCACGCCCTCGCGAACGTTCCCGCCCTGGACGGGCGGACGCTGATCCTCATCGACACGTCCGGCTCGATGCAGAGCGCGTTCAGCAAGGACGGCGCGCTGCGCTGCTGGGACGCCGCCACGGTGTTCGGTCTCGCGCTGGCCGCTCGCGCGCGGGCGGCAACGGTGGTGTCGTTCTCCGATCACAGCATGGTGTTTCCCGCGGTGGCGGGTGAGTCGGTCCTCACGGCGGTGCGGCGGTTCGAGGACGGCGGCTACCTCATCGGCAGGGGCACCGACACCGAGACCGCGGTGCGGGAGCACGTCGGCACACACGACCGGCTGATCATCCTGACCGACGAGCAGGCGCACTGGCACGGGTCGGCAGATGTCGTCGCGTCGGTGCCGGCAGAGGTGCCCGTGTACACCTGGAACCTGGCCGGATACCGGGTCGGGCACACGACGACGGCGACGAGACGACACACCTTCGGCGGACTGTCCGACGCCGCGTTCGCGATGATCCCACTGATCGAGGCCGGAGCCGACGAGCAGTGGCCCTTCTGATCCGCGCTGCGGGGCCGCGTGTGCCCCGCAGCCCGGATCAGGGCAGGAACTCGCTGGTCAGGTCGATGAGGGCGCGGGCGGCGGCGCCGAGCGGGCGGTCCACCGGGGTTGCCAGCGACGCCGTCCAGTCCAGGTCGGCGTCGGTGACGGTCAGCGTGCGGACACCCTCGGCGTCGGCGACGACGAAGCGGGGCAGCAGCGCGATGCCGAGGCCGTGCCGCACGTGGTCGGCGCCGGTGGCGATGTCGGGGATCTCGATGGTGACGCGCCGGGACAGGCCGGCGGTGGCGAACGCCCGGTCGGTCACCGAGCGGTTGCCGTACCCGATCGGGGAGTCGATGAAGTCGAGGCCGGCGAGGTCGCGCAGCGGCACCGCAGTACGGGAGGCGAGTGGATGATCGTCGGACACGACGAGGTCGATGACCGAGCGGGCCAGCTCGGTGAGGTGGATCTCCGCCGGTGGCGCGCCGGGCAGCGAGACGAACGCGAGGTCGAGCCGACGCTCGGTGAGCGCGTCGATGAGTCCCTGGGAGCCGGACGGCGCGACGCTGGTGTGCAGCAGCACCCCGGGGTGCCGGCGGTGGAACTCGCCGAGCAGGGCCGGCAGGTGCAGGAGCCTGATCGAGGTCATCGTGCCGATCCGCAGGGTGCCACGGAGGCCGCTGTGCACCTCGGCGACGGCGTCGCGGGCGTCGCGGGCCGCGTCCAGGGCGATCCGGGCGCGGGGTAGCAGCGCGAGGCCGGCGTCGGTGAGGAGTACGCGCTTGGAGTTGCGGTCCAGCAGCGCTGCGCCCAGCTCACGTTCCAGGGTCTTGACGGCTGCGGAGACGGCGGACTGGACGACGTGCAGGCGGGCAGCGGCGCGGGTGAAGTTCTGCTCCTCGGCCACCGCGACGAAGTACTCGAGTTGGCGCAGTTCCACGCCGCCAAGTATCACCTATCGCGATGGTAGCTAGCGTCAACTTTCGTTGGACGTGATGATCGTGTGGGGTGACAGTGGGGTCATGTCGTCAACGACCCTGCCCTCCCGCCAGCCCGTCGCCACGGCTGGCCGTACCGAAGGATCGTCCCGCCACGGCCGTGGTTTCTGGGCGATCGCCCTGGCGTTCCTCACCGCGATGGCGTTCTGCACCGTGCCGTCTCCGCTCTACCCGCTCTACATGGCCCGCGACGGCTTCTCCACGTTCATGGTCACGATCGTGTTCGCGGCGTACGCGGTCGGCGTGGTGATCAGCCTCCTGCTCGCCGGGCACGTGTCGGACTGGGTCGGCCGCAAGAAGATCCTCATTCCGGCGCTGGCGCTGGAGTTGGTCTCCGCCGCGCTGTTCCTCGGCGACACGTCCCTGCCGGTGCTGCTGGTCGCCCGCCTGGTGAGCGGGCTGGGCATCGGCATGATCACCGCGACCGCCACCGCGTACCTTCAGGAGCTGCACGCGGCGCACCGCCCGGACGCGTCCCGGCAGCGCTTCGAGGTGGTCTCCACCGCCGCCAACATCGGCGGTCTCGGCGTCGGGGCGCTGGTCGCGGGCGTCCTCGCCCAGTACGTCCACGCGCCGCTGCGTACCCCGTACCTGGTGTTCGCCGTGCTGCTGGCCGTCAGCCTCGTGGCGGTCGCGGTGACGCCGGAGACCGTGCGGGAGCGGCTGGTGAAGCCGGCTTACCGGCCGCAGCGGATCAGCGCCGACCACGGCGACGCCGCCGGCTATGTGGCGGCGACCGCCGCCGGGTTCGCGTCGTTCGCGGTGTTCGGCCTGTTCACCTCCGTGGCGCCGGGCTTCGTCGCCGGCACGCTGCACCTGCCGTCGCGGGCGCTGGCCGGAGCGGTCGTGTTCGCCGTGTTCGGCGGCGCGGCCGTGGCGCAGAGCCTCACCACCCGGCTCCCCGCCCCGGCGAAGGTACGGCTCGGGTTGTTGGCGCAGACTGTCGGCGTGCCCGTCGTGCTGGTGGGGATGCACACCGCCAGCCTGACCGCGTTCCTGCTCGGCGGTGTGGTCGCCGGTGTCGGTGCCGGCGTGCTGTTCAAGGCCGCCGTCGGCACGGTCGCGGCGATGGCCGTGCCCGCCCGGCGCGGCGAGGCATTGGCGGGGCTGTTCCTCATCGCCTACCTCGGGATGAGCCTGCCGGCCCTCGGCATCGGTGTCGCCACGCGCGCCGTCAGCACGATCACGGCCATGAACTGGTTCACCGGCCTGCTGCTCGTCCTCCTCGCCGGCGTGACGGCCCTGTTCCGCCGCAGCACCGCCAACCGCTGACCTGGCCGGGGGCCGGCACGGCCCCCGGCCACCAGGTCACCGTGGTCGGACCACCGAGGGCCTGTCGAACACCGAGATCGCCGAGCGCCTCCACATCGGCGTCACCACCGTCAAGACCCACATCACGAGCCTCATGACCAAGACCGACAGCCCCAGCCGGGTACGCCTCGCGCTGTTCGCGCGCGGCGCCTGAGACCGACGTCTCCTACCGCCCGCACGCGTAGCCCTGCATGCCCCTCGGGTTCGCCCCGGCGGCCAGCACCCCCGTGGCCGGGTCCCGGGACACGGCGCAGAGCCGGCCCAGGCTCCACGAGTCGGCGAGCCGCACCTCGCGCCCGTACGCCCGTAGGGCCGTCACCACGGCGGCGTCGAGCCGGTCCTCCACCAGCAGCACGCCCGGCTCGAAGTCGCGGGGATAGAACGACGACGGCGCGCTGAGGCTGTGCCAGGCGGGCGCGTCGATGGCCTGCTGGAGGTGCTGGCCGCCGACCGCCGGGTCCAGCAGCACCGTGGCGGGCACCTCGGCGCTGTCGCCGTACCACGCCTCGCGGTCGGCGAACGCGAGCGTCAGCGCCTCGACCTGGGCGTGGATACCGGTGGCGGTCGTCGCGCCGGGGGCCCGGGTGGCGCTGGGAGGCTGCCGTCGGCGGCCGTCTCCCAGCGCGCAATGCTAGGCCGCTCGATCACTCCGGGTACGACGGTCCCGGCTCGGTGCGCAGCATCCGCTTGAGCATGCGGTTCGCCTCCCGCATGTCGTCGGTGATCAGGCGGGTACGCACCGTCCCCTTGCCGGTCAGCTTGCCGCCCACCTCGAACACCGCGCTCTCACCCGGCAACGGCACCGCCTGGCAGCCCGTGTACGTCTCGGCGGGCAGCCGGCCGTCCAGCAGGTAGGCGTAGACCGAGGGCCGATCACGTCGTACCGCTCGGCGAGGGCGGGCGCGGACCGCGCCACGTACGGCGCCAGCGACAGGCCACTGCCGCCGGGTCCACCCGGGTTGACCAGCAGGATGCCCGCACGGTTGCTGCCGGACGCGGCGGTGGACCGATCCGGACCTGGACCGCCCTGCCGTCGCGGGGGTTGTGCCAGTCGCGCGGCACGGTGACCGTCGCGCAGGACAGGCGTAGCTGCGCCTCGTCCTCCGGGCTGACGTCGGCCAGCCCGCACGGCTCCCAGGTGAGCCGCTGGGTGGCGAGGGACGCGGCCAGGGCGGCGGTGTCCGGCTCGGCGGCCGTGGCCGCGCTGGCCGCGGTGCCGGCCGCGCCACTGGTCAGGGCCGCGGCGACCAGGGTCACGGCGACAGGGCGGCCGGCCGGCGCACGCGGCGTGGGTGGCGCGACCCGGTCGTGGGATGGGGCATCGTCCCATCCTCTCGTGGAGCAGATGATCGAACGGCCCTCACCCTGGCCCAGGAGTGTTTCGCCGCCGCGGTCCCGCGATGACGAAGACCGGCCATGGCGGGATCCGGCCAGTCACAACCAGCCGCGACGAGCGGCCTGCACACCGAGCTGGAACCGGCTGCGCGCGCCGAGCAACTCCTGGAGGCGACTGACCCGGCGATGCACCGTACGGTTGCTGACGCCCAGGTCACGGGCGATCGCCTCGTCGGTCAGGCCTGCGGTGAGCAGCGCGAGCAGCCGCTGGGTGGCCACCGTCGGCTCGGCGTCCGGTTCGGCGGTGTCGGCGGTGGCGTGGATCGGCGCGCCGAGCCGCCAGAACACCTCGAACAGCTCGGACAGCCCCTCCAGCAGCCGCGAGCGGTGCACCAGCATCGCGTCCGCCTCGTCACCGCCGGCACGCGGGAGGACGACCAGGCCACGGTCGGCGTCGACGAGCACCATCTTCAGTGGCAGCTCCGGGAAGACGCGCGCCTGCTCACCGGCGGCGACCGCGGCACGCACCGCCGCCAGCATCGCCTCGTCGTGCAACAGCTCACCCTCGTACACGCAGCGGTAGCGTCGGCCGCGGCGCAACGCGTCGTACTGCACCTCCTCCGGGACCCGCGTGGTGTCGCGCAGGTACGGCCCGCGTTCCAGACCCCGCACCTCGGCGCGGGCGCCGGCCTGCAACTGGCGGAACAGCTCGCGGACGGCGTCCTTGCCCTCGATGACCTCGACGAACGCTGCGCCCGCGCCGTGCACCGCGGTGTAGAGCCCGGACAGCGTCTCGGCGGCGGCACGCGCCCGGGCGGCCTCTATCTCCCGCAGCGCGGCCCAGTTCTCCAGGGCGGTACGCGGTGGCCGGACGTGCAGCACGCCGGCGGCGTCGCAATGCACGGCGCCGCGGCTCAGCAGGCCCGCCAGCGCTCGCGCGGTCTGCGGCGACGCGGTGGACAGGAAGTCCCGCTGCGCCACCGGCGCCACCCGCAGGAGATCCTGGTAGACGTCCACGGCGTCCGCCGTGAGCGGGAGCGATTCCACGTCGAGGGCGGGCGACACGGCGAGGGGACAGGTCCGCATGCCGGCGATCGTAGAGCGCCCTTGTGGCGACAGTTTACGCAGGTCGGAGCGCATGGATCACGATCAGTTCGCGGACGGGTCCCCGCGCTGACCGGGCTCGCGACGGTACTCGGGTTGCAGCCGCGCGCTCGTGAACGCCGACTTCGCCGCCGCCTTGAGCGCGGCGATGTCGTACGCCCCGTGGTGGCGCTGGCCGTTGACGAAGAAGGTCGGGGTGCCGGTGACGCCGCTCAGGTCGGCCGACTCGACGTCCTCGGCGATCCGGTCGACGCCCATGCGCTTGGCCATGTGCTCCCGGAACGGGTCGAGCTCCAGGCCGAGCTGCGCGGAGTAGCGCAGCACGTCCTGGTGGGCGAGCAGCAGGTCGTGCATCTCCCAGAACGCGCCCTGCTCGCCCGCCGCCTCGGCGGCCTCGGCGGCGAGCTGCGCGTGCGGGTGGACAGGTCGACGATCCCCGTGGCCATGCCGAGCAGCGCCCGCGCGCGCCGCGTCGGCGAGGGTTGGGCGACGATGCGGAACAGCAGCCAGGTGAGGACGGAGGCGCTTGCCGACGACGTACGCCGCCACCACGCCGAGCGTGACCGGAGACGTCACGGCCCGGCCCAGCAGCTCGCCGTCGATGACGATCCCGGCGTTCGCCAGCGCGAACAGCGGCACGATCACGTAGCTCGCCCACGGGTGGTAGAGGCTCTGTAGTCGCTCGTTCGGTGACAGCGCGGCGGTGAGCCCGGCCTACGCCATCCGGGCGAGCTGCGGTGTGGGCTGCTCCCGGAAGAGGCGGAACTGGTGGCTCGCCCACTGCAGGTCCTGGCGGCCCGGGTCGTAGGCGTAGGTCAGCAGGCCCATCAGCAGGCCCACCACGACCGGGTCGATGCCGGACTCCGACACCGCGACCCAGGCCGCCACGCCGAGCAGCGCGTAGAACCGGCCGTGCCGCAGCCCCCACGAGCACCACGACGGCGAAGATCAGGGCCGCGACGAGCAGCGCGGTCGGCGAGGAGCGCGGTCGACGAGGAGCGCGCCGGGTAGGCGATCACCAGCACCGCGATGGCCACCAGATCGTCGACGACCGCGACCGTCAGCAGGAAGGCGCGGAGCCGGTCCGAGAAGCGCGGCCCGATGACGGCCAGCGCGCCGAGCGCGAGGGCCGTGTCCGTGGCCATGACCGCGCCCCAGCCCGCCGCGGTCGGGCGCCCGGCGTTGATCGCCAGGTAGATCCCGACCGGCAGGAGCATGCCGCCGAACCCGGCCAACATCGGCAACGCCAGCCGACGCCGCCCGCGCAGTTCGCCGATGTCGAACTCGCGGCGCAGCTCCAGCCCGGCGACCAGGAAGAAGATCGTCATGAGGCCGCTGTTGACCCAAGTACGCAGGTCGTGCGACACGGGCCAGTCGCCGAGCCGGACCGACAGGGTGGTGCGCCACACCGACTCGTACGACGACGGGCGCAGGTTGGCCCAGGCCGGGGCCACCACCGCCGCGATCAGCACCACCCGCGCGCCACCGGTCTCGGTATGCAGGAACGCGCGCAGCGGAGCGTTGAAACGCCCCTGCCAGGCGGTCCGGGCGGACCACCCCCGGTGTGCGTTGTTGCTCGTCACGGAGGCAATCTTCTTCGGACTGATCGTCTCCTGGCGCGGATTTGGGCACGAGGCGAACGTCTCCTGGCCGGTCCGACATCAGGGCATGCACGGAACGCCACCGGTTGGTAGCGTACCGGTGATCTCGCTGGCGGCGGCCGGCGGTGGTCCCCTGGGGAGGGTCAGCATGTGGGCGGACGACGCTGCGCTCGACGCGGCGGGGCGCCGGCTCGACGAGTGGGAGTCGTCGCTCGCCGAACGGGCCGAACGGGCGAAGACGCTGTCGACGCGGATGCAGGAGCTGACCGGCACCGCCCACACCCATGATCGGACGGTCCTGGTCACCGTCGACTCGGCTGGCCTGCTGATCGACCTGTGGCTCGACGAGAGCACCCGGCAACAACCCGCGGCACGCACCGCCCAGCAGATCGTGGACACCACGAGAGCCGCGCGCAGCGACCTGCTGCGGCAGGTCGCCGACGTAACCGCGGAGTCCCTCGGCGACGACGCGAGCGCCCGGGCCATCATCGACTCCTATCGCAATCGGCTGGGCCACGAGCAGGGGCCGAACGATGCCCGGCGGTGAGGGCATCCAGGTCGACCCGGACGACCTGACCAGCCACGCCGTACGCCTCGATCGCTGCGCCGGCAGCCTCGACAGCATCCAACAGGCAGGTCAGCACGCCCGGTTGGGCACCGAGGCCTACGGGCAGCTCTGCGCGCTGATGCCGGCACTGCTCGACGGCCTCCAGCGGACCCTGGTCGATGGCATCGGCGCCGCCGCCGCGTCGGTGCGGGACACCGCCGGCAAGCTGCGGACCAGCGCCGACCAGTACCGAGACGCCGACGCCCATGCCAAGCACCTGCTCGACGGGGTGCGGCAGCGCCCGTGACGTCCAACCCGCTCGTCGCCGCCGCAGCGGACACCCCGCCCAGCGCCTGGGCGGGCGTGTGGATCTGCGAGGACATCGAACTCATCGCGCAGGGCATTCGCAGCGGCAGTTGGATCGACGGCAGCCTCGGTGTCGTGAGCGCCGGCCTCGACGCCCTCGCCTTCGTCTCCGACCCGGTCGGCGCCCTGCTCCAGTACGGAATCGCCTGGCTCATCGAACACGTCAAACCGCTCAGTGAGGCGCTCGACTGGCTCGCCGGCGACCCAGCGCAGATCACCGCACACGGCCAGACCTGGCGCAACGTCGCCGCCGCGCTCCGCGAGGACGCAGCCGAGCTGACCCGTGCCGTCCGCGACGACGTCGCCGGCTGGGGCGGCAGCGCCGGCCCCGCCTACCGCACCTGGGCCGCCGAACAACAGCAGGCCATCACCGGCCTCGCCCAGGGCGCCGACACCATGGCCGCGAGCACCGAAGGCGCCGCCGGTTTGGTGGCCGCCGTCCGGCTCCTGGTCCGCGACGCCATCGCCACCTGCGTGTCCCGCCTCATCACGTACGCGGGCGAACTCGTCATCACCGCCGGACTGGCCACACCGCTGGTCGTGGAGCAGGTCACGACGCTGGTCGCGTCGTGGGGGGCGCGGATCGCGCGGTTGCTTCGCGCACTGCTGGCCAGCCTGCGACGGCTGATCCCGGAGGTACGCCGGCTCGGCGACCTCATCGAGAAGCTCAAGCAGGCGCTGGGGCGACTCACTCGGCTCGGGCCGGCTGACCGGATGGGACAGCGACGCGACTGGGCCGACCCGAGAACCCGGCCGCTTCCGCCAGAACGGACACCCGATTCCTACCTCTCCGCTGGTGACCCGGTCTACCACTCCGATCACTCGACGGGCATCGGCTACGACGACTTGACGATGCGGAACTTTGACAAGGTGCGACCCCTGGATGGGCACCATGACGTCATCGTGCACGGCACCGACCAGGGATACTTTGTCCCGGGCAAGGTTTCAGCAGACGGAGCGCACATGGACGGAAACGCCACCAACGCGGCTCAGATCGCCGCTGCGGTTCGGGAAAATCCCGCCTATGACGGCGGCCCTCTCCGTTTGGTCTCCTGCTATGCCGGCACCGTCAAGCCTGACGTCGACGCGGTACCACTCGGTCAACAGGTCGCCGACGAACTCGGGGTCAGCGTGCTCGCGCCAACGGCTCGGGTGGGGACCCAGCGATGGGCCGCAGAGCCTCAACCGCCAGTCGTCGAAAGCGGCGGCTCCTGGGAGCTCTTCGTACCACGAGCGAGAGGGCAGCGATGAAGCCTGTGGGGTTCTTTCGAGAACTAGGGCCCAACCAGACCGAGGTGTACGTGGAGAGCATCCACGCGCACGTCAACGCGACGCCGCTGCCCGACGCCGTCCAGGTCGAAGACTATCTACGCCATGGCCATGGCCTCATCGACGTCATGGGCGCGGAGATCGACGTCCTCGGGAGCGGCCGACACCTTGTCGGGGGCGCATCCGTGCTGACGGATGGCGAGTGGTTGTGGCGCGACGACCTGCGCTTCTACCTGGCCACATACCGGGTGCAACTACCCACGGAATTCCTGGCGACAGTGCGGGGCAATGATTATCGCGTGCCCGCTCTCCGAGGAGATCAGCTCCAGCTGGCCGGCGAGGAGGCGACACGGATCCTCGGATACCACTGACAGCGCCCCCCTAAATGCAGATCCACACCGACGCATGGGTGGTGACCATCTCGCTTCCGCTAAAGGAGGGAGGACACGTTGGAGCTGTACGACGTGGTCGAGCTCCGAGAAGCCATTCGGGGGGAAGAACTGCCTGCCGGGACAGTGGGGACGGTCGCTCATATCTTCGGCGGCACCCCGGCTGCGTACGAGGTCGAGTTCGCCGATGCCGATGGCCGTACGGTCGCCATGGTCACGCTCAGAGCCGACCAGGTAATTCGCCGAGGCGAGTAGCCGTTCGGGCGGACCACCCCCGGTGCGGGCTGTTGCTCGTCACCCGGAAATCGCTCCTCGACCCGACGGCAGACCGGCCCGGATTCGACCACACTCTTGCGCCACCCGTTCGGCCCGTACTGCGGAGGCCGCACCAACGGATAGCATTATTTTCGCAAACTTCGATGCCACGGTCTCGATTCGGCACGGAGTACGTGCACTGTGGACGGTGACAGAAGGAGACTCCATGCGAGGACGCAGATGGGCGACGCTGGCGGTGGCGGCGACGCTCGCACTCGGTGGACTGGTTGGGGCCGGCGCCGCCCCGGCGGCAGCCGACCCGCAGGGCGGCACGCTCCGCGGCGTCTACTACGACGGTCAGTTCTGCAACAGCTATGGCAACGAGGGTGTCCAGACCGGCCAGTGGAGCTGGCACTACTGCGAGTACCGCCAGTACGGTCCCAACGCACCCGGGTTCTACTTCCTCTGGAGCTTCACGTACTGATCACTCCTGGCCGCCAGCGGCGCTCAACCGGTGGCGGCCGGTGCCGCTCACCGGCGCAGGCGGCGGGAGCACTCGCCGTCGTGGCCGTCGCGCAGGAGGCAGCGTCGGCTGCCGGGCAGCCGCAGGTCGCAGAAGACCCGGTGGCGCAGGAATTGCTGGTCCTCCTCGGAGACGGTGGTCTCCCCCGGGTCGGCCATCGGCAGCGCCAGCATCCAGCGGCCGATGACCCGGGCCAGGCGTTGCGCGGTGGGCAGGTCGGTGGCGACGACGGGCAGGTGGATGACGTATCGCTGGCTCATCGGGGCTGGTCCTGCGCCGTCTGCCGGCGGCTCAGCTCGCCCTTGATCCGGGCGGTCTCGCGGCGGCTCTGGGCGAGGGCCGCGTAGACGGCGGCCATGTCGACGGCGATCCGGTCGAGGAAGGCGTACACGTCGTCGGGGTTCAGACCGCGACGTCCGAGCCCGGCCGGCGCGAAGCGGCGCTCACGCACCTGCCACGGCAGCAAGCTGGTGTACGCGCCGGAGCGATCGGCGCCACCACCGCTCGCCGCCCTCGGTCGCTCGTTCTTGGCGTTCGTGTCTACCTGCCTTCCTGACGCAAAGGGGCGAGGGTGCGCTCGGGCACGGCGGCCGTTCAGGATCGCCGCACTGGGTTCAGCCTGCGATAATCCGCAGCCAGAAGGCAACGTTCCAGACCGCAATTTCGCTGTTGTGCATTGACTTTCTTTGCTGAAACCCGTAGGAGTTGCAGGAGCAGGTCACGCCGACTTCGGTCTCGCCGACTCACACCTCGACATCAATCTCGAGGCGCCGGCCGGCAGTGGGCGCATCGACATCGAAGTCGGCTACACCATCATCGAGGTCAAGCGCCAACTCCAAAACGGACGTGCGCTGCGGGATCAGGAACGACTCCGTCTTGCCCGAGCCGGTGCCGGTGGTGATCTGGGTCGGCTCGGCGTACGTATTCAGCTTGAGGTAGCCGTTTGAGGCAACCACGGCCCGGTGGTGAACAGCTGTTTGAGGACGTCGAG
>NZ_JBNCKT010000135.1:0-12740 GCF_049841675.1 Micromonospora sp. DT4 | reverse complement strand
TCGTGAAATCCTTGTTCCGCAAGCCCGAAGTCCGCTACGCCGCCTCCTGACCATCAACTATTTGCCTTACGGGTCAAATAAGACCGCCGATACGATCGCCCAGGCCGTCGGGATCCCGCACGACTGCCCGCAACGGGTCAAAGCAGGATTGCAGTACACGCTGTCGCAGGCTACTGACAATGGCCACTGCTACCTACCCGCCCCACAACTGGTCGCGGACGCGGTGAAGATCCTCGACGTGCCAGCTGAGCTGACCGTCCGCTGCCTCGACGACCTTGTCAATGAGGAAGGCGTCGTCCGCGAGCTGCTACCCGGCCCGGACGAGCCGGTTGGGGCGATCTACCTAGTGCCGTTCCACCGCGCCGAACAGTCCCTGGCCAGCTCCGTGTTGCGGCTGCTCAGTGGCCGCACGGATCGGATGGCGCAGTTCGCTGGCATCGACTGGGATAAAGCACTGAGCTGGCTGAAGGCACGCACCGGCACCGACCTGGCCCCCGAGCAGGAACAGGCCGTCCGGTTGGCGCTGACGTCGAAGGTCGCCGTGCTCACCGGAGGCCCTGGCTGCGGCAAAAGCTTCACCGTCCGTTCCATCGTCGAACTCGCCGCCGTCAAGAAGGCGAAGATCCTGCTCGTCGCGCCGACCGGGCGGGCCGCGAAACGCCTCGCCGAACTGACCGGCCAGCCAGCGGCGACGGTGCACCGGTTGCTGAAACTGCAACCCGGCGGGGAACCCACCTACGACCGGGACACACCCCTGGACGTTGATCTGCTGGTGGTGGACGAGGCGTCCATGCTCGATCTGATCCTGGCCAACAAACTGATCAAGGCCGTCCCGCCCGGGGCACATCTGCTGCTGGTCGGTGACGTCGACCAGCTCCCGTCCGTCGGCGCCGGAGAGGTGCTGCGGGATCTCCTCGCCGCCAACTCGGTTCCCCGGGTGCGGCTCACGCAGGTGTTCCGTCAAGCCGCCGACTCCGGTGTGGTCAGCAACGCCCACCGGATCAACGCCGGCCGGCCGCCGGTCCTGCAGGGCATGAGCGACTTCTTCCTCTTTCCGAGCGACGACACCGAGGCCACCGCCGCGCTGACCGTCGACGTGGCGTGCACCCGCATCGCGAAACGCTTCGGACTCGACGCGCGCCGTGACGTGCAGGTCCTCGCTCCGATGCACCGCGGCCCAGCCGGAGCAGGTGCGCTGAACACGCTGTTGCAGCAGCAGCTCACCCCAGCGCGGGAGGGCATGCCGGAACGCCGGGTCGGCGGCAGAGTGTTCCGTATCGGCGATAAGGTCACCCAGATCCGCAACAACTATGACAAAGGTCAATCAGGAGTGTTCAACGGCACCGTCGGGGTCGTCACCGCCCTATCCACCGACGAGCAGGCCCTGACCGTACGCACCGACGAGGACGAACTCATCGACTACGACTTCGACGAACTCGACGAGCTGGCCCACGCCTACGCGATGACGATCCACCGCTCGCAGGGCTCCGAGTACCCGGCGGTCGTCATCCCGATCACGACCAGCGCCTGGATGATGCTGCAACGCAACCTGCTTTACACCGCCATCACGAGAGCGAAGAAACTCGTCGTCCTCGTCGGCTCCCGGAGGGCATTGGCCGCCGCCGTACGCACCGTCGGCGCCGGCCGCCGTCACACCGCCCTCACCCACCGACTCAACCCCTAACAACACGGCCAGCTTGGCATGAACCAAATCCCGCAGCGGCAGGACGAGAGCCCCACCCAGCGTGCACACGCCGATGCCCACCGCACCGAGGTACACGCAGAGGCAGCTTCGACGGAGTTCAACTCGATGTACCCGAACGCGAAGTGGACACCCAGCGACAGCCCCCGACCGAACCTCGACGAGATCGTCGCCTTCGCCAACGCTGCGAGAGGACCAAGCCAGTCATGTTCCCGTCTGTCGCAGTTGTGAACCCTGCAGGGCACGCGCACGAGGCCTAACCAGCGGCCAGCCGACGAATGCTTAGATGTACATCTATTTTGCTTTGAGCCGTCCCCTGGACCCCCATAGCACCCTTGGGTGATCGGATTCTGGCGGTCGCCTCGTGGGCTATCGGTTGCTGTCCTTGCACGTCTATTCGGCCTGGCGTGGGTCGTGGTGGCGGCGCCCAGGCTCGGTCGTCGCTTTGCCGGCGCCGAGCTGTTGCAGGGTGTCGGAACTATCCGGGGCGAGACCGGGGCGCGCTTGACGATGCAGTGCCTGTTCGTGACCTGCTTGGCGGCGAGCGAGGCTTGGGCTTTGGCGCTCTTGGCATCGATCTCCGCGCCTCCTTCAACGCTCGTTGGAAGACCGGCGGCATCGTCGCGGCAGCCTTGGCCATCCTCCAGGTCAACCACCAGCGAACACCTCGAAGTCAGGCGCTACAGAAGTCACGATTCCCTTGCACCGAAAGGTCCAATGCGACTTCTGGTACCCTTGGCAGACTTTATCGGGCAAAGCGGGCAGAAGTGGGTATTGACAAACTTAGGCCATCTAATCTGCCCAGATTTACCGAGGACGCTCATGCAGCCGACTTAAAGTCAAGGGCTTGTGGGCAAACCGGGTGGCCAACAAAATTTCCGAAGACTTGGCGGTTGGCGGCTGTCCGAGGGTGCTGGTTCGTCATTCAGTAGCCCTTGGGGCATTAAGGGGTGGTTAGGCAAGCCCTTTATCAAGTAGTCGACTACCGTGAGTGGAGGCTGCATGTGATTTGTGTCACCGTGCCCACCGATTGTCGAGCGGACTGCTGCATGTCAATATCTAACGGCAAGCCGTAGTGGTGTGATTACCCATTGTCAGGAGGCGTCGTAGTGCTGGAAGCGTTTTGGACGGCGACGGCGGTGAGTTTCGGCGGCCGGTTTTGCCCAGACCAGCTGGGCGGCCGCACCGCGACAGCTCGGTGTTGACCAGCGATGCGTCGTGCAGCCACTTGCCGTCCCGGATCAGCGCGACGGCGTGGTGGCCGTCCTTGTCGACATCCAGACCGAGGAACACCTGGTAGTCGCCGCACCGCTATTGCCTCCCCGCGACTCGGTCGATCAGGCGTCGCCTGCCGATCCAATTACGAAGAGACCTACCCGACGAGCGGGTGGCCGTGTCCCTATCAGCGGTTTATCGGCACCACCCGGCCGGCGACCACTTTCTGGATCATCAATGCTGCAGGGGCAGTAAGTCATACCGGACCAGGTGACCGACCAGTCCTCGGCTGGGGACGATCAAAAAGGTAACGGGGCTACAATTGAATTTGTCTAGTGAGGCGACAATACTTCGCCCACAGAAGCACGTGGCCGAGCACGCTGAGGGCTGGCACCGATCTGCGTTCGAGGATCTCAAATCGAGACTCGGTGATACCGGTTTTCCGTGCATCTTTTCACGCAACGCGTTCAGGAAGGAAATCGTAAGGTTCATCTTCGTGGAAAGCGTCGACAAGAGCGGCATCCAGTACCTGGCCGATGGCCTCAAGGGCTATGTGGAACTCTCCATGCGCTGGGATGGCCACCTCGACACCGCATATCCCTTGGTGGTGGCGTTCGCCGAGGTTGCGGTGCAGGCGCGGACCGTCGATGACTACCACGCCTTCGGTTGGCGCGTTCTCTCCGAACTCCACGAGATTGACCCCGCGCCCTGGCCTGAGTACGTGGCGAAGGAACCGGACTCCCCGGATTGGTCGATGTGCTTCAACGGCATGCCGCTCTTCTGCAACATGAGCAGCCCGGCCCATCGCCGGCGGCGCAGTCGCAATCTCGGCGCGCACTTCATGATCGTCATCAACCCGCGGGAACGGTTCGACCTCTTCGCCGGTGACACCCCCAGCGGTCGCAAAGTGCGGGCGAACATCCGTGACCGCATCGACCGTTTCGACGGCATCCCCCGTTCACGGCACCTCAGCACCTACGGCGGCGGCGCCCTTGAGTGGCTTCAGTACAGCCTCGCCGAGGACGATGCCGAGCGGACAGATCGATGCCCGTTCGCGGTCGACCGGCACGACAACGTCTCGCTCGTCGGCAGTCATGGCAACGATTCGGATGGAAAGGATTTATGTTGATGATCGACCTCATCGTCTCTCAAGGACGGGTGGCGGACCGGGCGGCGCGGATGATCGAGGGCGCGGCACGTACAGCGCGCGCCGTGGAGGAGCGCTATGGGCTCTCCGCCCGGTATATCGGAACGCCGGCGCCGGCCGTGAAGGACGATTGGACCGAAAGCCTTCCCCAAGCCCGCGAGACGTTGCTCACCATGGCGAGTGCCGTCACCACGAGCCTCGACAGCGGCAACTTTCCGATCTTGCTCAATAACACGTGCTCCGTCAGCCTCGCCACTCTGCCGGTGGTCGCACAGAGGTTTCCCGATGCCGTCGTGCTCTACATCGACGCGCACGGTGACTTCAACACCCCGGTGACCACCGACACCGGCTATCTGGGCGGCATGGTGCTGTCCGGTGCGTGTGGTCTCTGGGACAGCGGCCACGGAGCCGGACTAAAGCCCGAGCAGGCGATCCTCGTCGGCACCCGCGACATCGACCCGGTTGAGCAGACGCTCATCGAAAATGCGGGAGTACGGGTTATCCCGCCGAGGCAGACAACGGCCGAGAGCGTCCTGGCCGCCGTCGGTGGCGCACAGGTGTGGATCCACATCGACTGGGACGTCATGGATCCGGGTTCGGTCCCTGCGGACTACACGGTTCCCGATGGCCTGCTTCCCGCGCAGATTCGGGCAATCTTCGAGGCTATTCCTAGGGGGCAGCTGATTGGCGTCGAGTTGGCCGAGTTTAACGCCCCGATGGACGAGGAGCAGATCGAGCAGGCCCTCGCCGTGATCCTCGACATGGTTTCCCCCGCGCTCGCTGCGGCCTGATCTCGGAGGACGGTTCGCGCATGCCCCTCTACGACAGCATCCTCGACACCATCGGCCGCACCCCCATCGTTCGGCTCCACCGGATGGCCCCGGCGCACACGAAGGTCTATGTGAAGGTCGAGTCCTTCAACCCCGGTGGTTCGGTCAAAGACCGTCTCGCCCTCGGCGTGATCCTGGACGCCGAGGCCAAGGGGCTACTCAAGCCCGGCGACACGATCGTGGAGTGCACCTCGGGCAACGTCGGTATCGCATTCGCGATGGTGGCCGCCGCCAAGGGCTACCAATTCGTGGCCGTGATGGGCGACACCTACTCCAAAGAACGGCGCAAACTGATCCGCGCGTATGGCGGCAAGGTGCTCCTCTTCCCCGGCGCCCTCGGCAGCAGCGGCGGCAACCGGATCGCCGACGAACTAGCCGAGAAGCACGGCTGGTTCCGGGCTCGGCAGTTCGACAATCCGGCCAATCCGGCGTACCACCGGGAGACCACCGCGGCCGAGATCATGGGCGACTTTGCCGGACAACGCTTGGACTACTTCGTCACGGGCTTCGGTACCACCGGCACACTGACCGGCGTCGGCCAGATGCTGAAGCTGGCGCGCCCTACCGTACGCATCGTCGTCCTAGAGCCGGAGAACGCCGCCGTCTTGGCCGGCAAGGACTGGAACGTGCACCAGATTCAGGGCTTGGCCCCCAACTTCGTGCCCAGCGTTCTCGACGAGACCGTCATCGACGAGCTTGTGACTATGGACGAGGTCGTTGCCCGCGACACCGCGCGCCGCCTGGCCGCCGAGGAGGGCATTTTCGTCGGCATCTCGGCCGGCGCGACGCTGGCGACAGCCCTGCGGTCTGCCGAGACGGCGCCGGAGGGTTCGGTGCTACTCGCGATGCTTCCCGACACCGGTGAGCGCTACCTGTCTACATTCCTGTTCGACGGCATGAACGAGGAGTCGGACGACGAGTGGCTTGCCTCGCTGGATGCCGGCTCCGGCGCGATCTGATCGGGTTCGCGGATGAAGGAGTTCGTTCCTCCAGCTACCCGTTTTATCTCGTTGCCCGACGGGTTCGCAATGAGGCGCGGGGGTGTACTCAACGGAGCTAGGATCGCCTACGAGGCCGTCGGGCGACTGAACGAGGCCCGGGACAACGTCGTTCTGATCCTAACCGGCATGTCTCCTGATGCGCACGTTGCCGCGCACCCCGATGACCCCAGTCCCGGCTGGTGGGAGCACATGGTGGGGTCGGGTAAGCCGATCGATACAGACCGCTGGCATGTGATCTGCATGGCCGCGCTGGGCAGTTGCAAGGGCTCCACGGGGCCGGCCTCGGTCAATCCCGCCACCGGTGAGCGCTACGGGCTGGAGTTCCCGCAGGTGTCTATCGAGGACATCGCCGATGCGGCGACCTTCCTGCTCCGCGCGCTGCACATCGACACCGTGGCTTGCGTCGTCGGTACCTCCATGGGCGGGATGAGCGCGCTGTCGCTGCTGGCTCGCCACCCGGGTCTGGCCCGGAGCCACATCAATATCTCTGGAGCGGTGCACTCCCTGCCCTACGCGATCGCCATCCGCTCGCTGCAGCGCGAGGCAATCCGATCCGACCCACAGTGGTCGAATGGGCGCTACCGGGACGACCCCGGGCACTATCCGCGGTCCGGAATGCTCCTCGCACGCAAGCTGGGCATGATGACCTATCGCTCGGCCCGCGAATGGGATCAGCGCTTCGGCCGCACGAGGCTGGCCGCAGGACACCGGACGGGGAACGGCCCGTTCGGCGCCGAATTCCGGGTCGAGGCCTACCTCCAGGCGCACGCCGACCGGTTTGTGCACAACTTCGATCCCAACGCCTATCTCTACCTCAGCAGGTGCATCGATCTGTTCGACCTCGGCGAATCATGCGGAAGCACTGCGCCAGCGGTGCTGTCGCGGCTGTGCCTCGACGCTGCGCTGGTGATCGGGGTGGAAACCGACACGCTGTTCCCGCTGCACCAGCAGCGCGAGATCGCGGACGGGCTCAGCAGGAGCGGAACGGATGTGCAGTTCAGAGCGATGACATCGGACGAGGGGCACGACGCTTTCCTAGTCGACATCGCCCGCTTTGGCCCGCCGATTGCCAAGTTCTTGTCAGTAATGTGGTAGTTAGGAGAGAACCATGTCGCAGGTCCGTCCGAAGGTCGCGCTCGTCACCGGCGCCAACCGCGGCATCGGTCACGAGATCGCACGACAGTTGGCGGGAAACGGTGTCCACACGCTGATCGCCGGCCGTCGGAGTGACGCGGTGACGGAAGCCGTGGCGAGCCTGCGGGGCATGGGGGCCGACGTCTCGCCGCTCAACCTGGACGTTACCGAACCAGAGAGCATCGCGACGGCCGCCGCGGAAGTTTCGGAGAAGTACGGCCGCCTCGACATCCTGGTCAACAACGCGGGAATCCGCATTGAGGAATACGGCAAGCAGCCCTCCGAGCAGCCCATGGCGCAGTGGCGGACGACGTTCAACACCAACTTGTTTGGCGTCGTCGAGGTGACGACGGCGTTCCTGCCGCTCATTCGCAAGTCCGAGGCGGGACGTATCGTCAACGTCTCCAGCCTGCTGGCGTCGCTGACCAAGCACAGCGATCCGACGTCGTATGTCTACAGTGACGCGTTCAAATCCCTGCCCGCCTACAGCGCCTCCAAGAGCGCGGTGAACTCCTGGACCGTGCACCTAGCGTACGAGTTGCGGGACACTCCGATAAAGGTCAACTCGGTTCATCCCGGCTACACCAAGACGGACATGAACGACGGAGCGGGTGACCTAGAGGTCTCTGTCGGCGCGAGGACGAGCGTCGCCATGGCGCTGCTCCACGCTGACGGCCCGAGCGGCAGCTATGTCCACCTTGGCGAAGCCCTCCCGTGGTAAAGGAGTTCATACAGTGAATAAGGTTGCATTGGTCACCGATGAGACCAGTCTTCCGAATGACTACGACATGGCACTGCTGCTCGAAGCCTGTGCGGCTTCCGGGCTCACCGCCGAGGTGCGGGACTGGGAGGACCCCACCACCGACTGGTCCGCGTACGAAGCAGTGCTGCTGCGCTCTCCTTGGACCTATGTGGACCGCTTGCCGGCCTTTCTGGCTTGGTGCGAGCGCGTCGCTGTCGTGACGGAACTCCACAATCCGCTGCCCGTGGTCCGTTGGAGCTTGAACAAGTCGTACATGGCCGATCTCGCCGTACTTGGCGTACCGGTGGTGCCCAGCACGATCGTCTCACCGGACACGGATCCGGCCGTCGCGGTGCAGCAATTCTTGGCAGGGCATCCCGAAGCCAAGGAAATCGTCGTCAAGCCCACGGTCGGCGCCTACTCCAAGGACGTACAGCGCTTCGTCCGTTCTATGGAGGCCGACGCGGCTGCCCATGTCGCACGGATGCGATCCGACGGCTTCGCTGCGCTGCTCCAGCCATACGTGGAGTCGGTCGACCGCGACGGCGAGACTGACTTGGTATATTTCGATGGCGTTTACAGTCATGCCATTCGCAAGAGCGCGATGCTCATGTCGGACGGCACGGTGAAGGTCCCTACCTTCGAAAGCCGCACGGCCCGTGAAGCCGACGCGGATGAACGTGCCGTTGCCTCGGCGGCGCTTGCGGCGGCCGGCGCGCATCTGATGCTGGAACGTCCGCTGGTCTACGCCCGGGTCGATGTAATCCGCAGCGCTAGTGGTGCGCCGGTCGTATTGGAACTGGAGCTGTGTGAGCCGTCGCTGAACCTGTCGTTCACCGACCACGGTGCGACTCGGTTGGCGGAAACCGTGGCAGCACGACTAAAGGTCAGGGCTCGACGATGAGCGGCGCGAGTCGGCGAATGGCGTTGTCAACGTCGGACGGCGAGGGCGCCGCAACATAGCTGAGACGGACATGCATGACGCTGCTATCGGTGATGTAGTAGTTCGTGCCGGGTGTGATGGCAACGCCCTTCGCGAGAGCGGCAGTCACGAGTTGGTGCTCGTCGAGGTGTGCCGGTAGCGAGACCCAGAGGTGGTAGCCGCCGCGAGGGCGTAAGGCGAGAGCGTCGTCGCCGAACGTCGCCAATACTGCGTCGGTGGCTACGTTGCAGCGGTGCGCGAGTGCGGCGCCGAGCACTTTCAGGGCGCGTCTCCACCCGGCGGCGGTGACCACCTCCAGTGCCGTGACCTGCAGCGGAGCGGGTACGAACAGGGTGTCGATGATGTGCGCAGACCGCAGTCGGGCCAGGACCGGTCCTCGGGCTGCGATTGCACCGACGCGCAGATTCGGCGAGGTCACCTTCGTCAGCGATCTGATGTGAACGACCGTCCCGTCCGGGTCACCGAAGATCATCGGAGGTGGCGAGGGGATGGCGTCTGCGTGCGCCATGTGCCTGGCGAAGTCATCCTCGATGACGAAGGCCGCGTGGCGGCGCGCGATGGCTCGGATCTCCTCTTGCCGAGCTACCGAGAGGCTCACCCCGGTGGGGTTCTGGAACAGCGGCTGGACGATGACGACGCGTGCCCGCGTACGAGTGAGGGCTTGATCGAGGTGATCCGAGCACATACCGTTGGCGTCGAGGGGAACTGGCACGGTTCGCAGGCCCGCCGCATGGGCGGCCGCGATGGTGCCCGGATAGGTCGGCGACTCGAGAATAACCGGGTCTCCCGGCTGGGCGAGTGCGCGCAATGCCGTTGCCAGCGCACTCTGCCCGGCTCCGCAGACGAGTATGTCGTGGCGGCCGAGGCAGCCGCCGATGTCGGCGGCGAACCAATCGCGTAGCTCGGGCACCCCGCCGGCGGGCGGGCGGTCCCATGCCTCCGGACGTTTCGCCGCGCGAGACAACGCCGTGGACAGGGGACCCAGCGGCTGCAACCCGGGATGGAGATAGCCGCCGTTCAGGTCGATGATGTCCGACCCTGACGTCGACAGGATCCCCATCAGTGCAGGTGCCTTGAAGTCGCGCGAGGTGCGGAGCGATGATGGTCCCCCGCTCGCGACGTCCAGGGTCGACTCCTGCCACGAGGTATCCCCGATGTGGGCCACAGGGCGGGCCGCCGTGCGGAAGGTCCCGGCACCGGGTCGGGACACGATGAGCCCGCGCTGAGCAAGGAGTGCGAGCGCCGCGGAGACGGTGGTGCCGCTCGCGGTGAATCGGCGCACCAACTCCCGATGAGTGGCGATGCGGGCACCCTCGGGTAGTAGCGATACCTCTTCTGCGATAGCACTTGCCAACGAGCTCGCACTGCTATCATGATTCATGAGTGTCAACGATAGCACTATCGTCGCGGCGCGGATATCGCCACTGTCGAGTGGGACGGTGCTCGCCGCGCTCGGCGTGCTGAGTTTCTCGTTCAGCTTCCCGGCGACCCAATGGGCGCTCGACGGCTTCGGTCCGTGGAGTGCCACAGGAGTCCGTGGCGTCCTCGCTGCGGCTATCGCAGTCATCGCTCTCATCGCGACGGGAGCGCCGCTACCCGCCCGCGGCGACTGGCGTACCCTCGCCGTCGTGGCAGCCGGCTGCGCCATCGGCTTTCCGCTACTCACCACCTTCGCCCTGCAGACATCGTCCACAGCGCACTCAGCAGTTGTCATTGGACTGCTTCCGATGGCCACCGCGACTATTTCCGCTCTGCGTACCGGACGCCGTCCATCGAAAGCGTTCTGGGCGGCGGCTTCCATCGGCGCGGCCACCGTCATCGCGTTCACCATCTCGCAAAACCACGGTCAACCGACGATCGCCGATCTCTACCTCTTCGGCGCGCTGCTGGTCTGCGCTGCCGGGTATGCCGAAGGCGGGCGGCTCTCCGCGCGCATGCCCGGCTGGCAAGTCATCGCCTGGGGCGTCGTTCTAGCCGCGCCTGTCAACCTCGCAGTGTGCGCGGTTGCGCTCCCATACGAACCGGTGCGTCTAACAGCCGAGGCCATGGTGGGCATGGCATACATTGCGGGCATCTCGCAGTTCGGCGGGTTCGTGGTCTGGTATCGCGGCATGGGTCTCATCGGCGTGGTGAGGGCGAGTCAGCTCCAACTCGCCCAGCCACTGCTGACGCTGGTGTGGGCTGTAATTCTGCTGGGTGAGCACCTGAGCGCCACCGTGCTGGTGACCGCGGTCATCGTCCTCGGCTGCATCGTGGTCACGCAACGGGCGAGGGCAGCGTGAAGATGATCGAGCAAACCAGATCGGAGGCTGCGCGTCGCCATGATCACTTGAATCCACCCGCTGTTTCCTTGGAGGGGACCAATTAACACCTCGAGCGCACTTCATTTCAGCAAGATGCATGGTGCCGGCAACGACTTCGTCGTGCTTGACCTGCGTCATGGCCAGGATCCATCACCAGGATTGTGCCGCGCGTTGGCCGACCGCCACGCTGGCGTTGGTTGCGATCTCATTCTCGGCGTTAAAGCGCCACGCAGTGCGCAGGCTGTCGCTTCCTTCGAAATTTGGACCGCCGATGGCTCGCCCTCCCGGCAATGCGGGAACGGTGCACGATGCATTGCTGCTTGGGTTCTTCGCGCAGGCTTGGCGCGTGGGCCCCGGTTCACGATTGATAGTCCAGCCGGGACGCATGGGGTGGACGTGCTGACGTCACAGCTGTTCAGTATCATGATGGGCCAACCGCAGTTCACGCCGGAGCAGATTCCTGTTTTCGGGTTCGACAACGAGCAAAGCCTATATGACGCCGATTTGGACGACGGTCTGCACCTGGAATTCTCGGCTGTGTCTATGGGAAATCCACATGCGGTGATCGAGGTAGAAAGTCTAGCCACCGCCCCAGTTTCTCAGGTGGGGCGGGCCTTGCAGAGTTCACGATACTTTCCGCCAACAGTCAATGTCGGCTTCGCCGAAATAATAGCGCGTGATCATATTGGCTTACGGGTTTACGAATACGGAGCTGGAGAGACTTTGGCCTGCGGTAGTGGTGCCTGTGCCGCTGCGGCCGTTTTAATGCGGCGGGGGCGCATTGATCGTAAAGTTACGGTCACCCTACCTGGCGGCAATCTCGACATCGACTGGTCGGATGTTGCCAATGAGATGGTGATGACCGGTCCTGCCGAATTCGTTTACGAAGGACAATTCCTTCACGTCTCTGGGCGATAAGTCTTTGAACGATTGGCCGGCAGGCGTGAAAGATGCTCGTACTGCAGGCCCAGGGGTCTGGCTCCGCGTGGGAGTGACGAGGCCCGCCAGGATCGTGCCTGGCGGGCTGTCTTGCCCCCGTTAACCCCCCGAAAGCCCTTGCCAGGTGTCGACCGTCAACGATAGGTGGTGCGGTTGACAGCCGTGTGTCGCAGGTTCGAATCCTGCCGGGAGCACCAGTCGTTGATGGCTCGCCCGATCTCGTCGGCGGCTGCGTCGATCGTTTGCGCGAGGACCGTCACAGTGGGTCGAGGCGGCGCTTGAGCAGGCAGAACTCGTTGCCTTCTGGGTCGGCGAGGACATGCCAGGACGCGTCCGCAGGCTGGCCGATGTCGATCGGCCTGGCCCCGGCGGCCAGGAGGCGCTCGAGCTCGTCGTCCTGGTCGCGGTCGGTGGGATTGACGTCGATGTGCAGCCGGGCATGCCCGTTCTTCGGTTCGCCGTCGAGCTCGTCCGACTTGATGTAGGCGGCGTCGCCGATCAGGCGTGCCTCGATCGGCTCCGGGGCGGTGCCGGTGACGTGAATCGCCTTGGCGGCCGGGTCCACCTTGCTGGTCAGGGTGATCGACTGGTTGCCGGCCTTGACCGAGGCGTCCATGGTGACCGTGCCGGTGAGGCTGCGCTCCATGGCCTGCCGGAGGGCGGCGACCGGTCGGCCCTAACCAACGAGGTCCACTCCGGGGGGTGTCCCTATGTTTTTGTCAAGCCGCGATGGCGGCGGGACGTGCCTGGTAGGGCGTTTTGTCGCGGAGCATGGCGAACAGGA
>NZ_JBNCKT010000134.1:0-13148 GCF_049841675.1 Micromonospora sp. DT4 | reverse complement strand
CCAAGATCATGCCAGCCACAGCCACCACAGTAGACCGCAGCCCCGCTCAGCCGATCAACTCAAGCTGAATACGTACGTGGCCCCAACCCCGCTCAGCGAGCCGGGAATTGACCCCCAAGTCGTAGATGACATTTCCCCTCTTGTCCCGCTTATCCGTCGGGACGTCGAATTCCGGGACCCAGTATCGCGGCATGGGCACAAAGCCGGCATCATCATGCTGCTCAGGCGTCAGCCGCGGGAGTGTGCCCATGTTGGCTTGGGCCTCGGTCTGACCTTCGTACGTGCCCAGCCGGTGGTCGAAGTGGTGGAGCATCTTCGCCTCATACAGGGGCAGCATGCGCTGCTGGTCGCGCTCGAAGATGTTGCCACGCAGAGTCCAGCCGCCGCTCTCCAGTTGCTCCCGCGTGCGGAACAGGTGGGAGTCGTTGGACATATGGAACATTGCCATAAACGACAAGCCCCACGGGTTGCCCTCCGGGTCGCCCTCCTTGATGAGCACCGGGACCCGGCGGTAGATGCCGCAGGTGATCTCGGCGTCGCGGCGGGAACGGAAGACCGGAAGGGTGCCGGTGTTGGGATTGGCGAGAAGGATCTCCTCAGGTGGCATGGAGAAGCGCCGACTGTCCAGGTCTTCGATATAACGCGTGCCGAAGGCGAAGGACGCTCGGTCCACACGACCACCCTTGCCTACCACGGTCAGGAGAGCGAACCGGACTGAATGATGCACGTCCCGACTGAGGAGAAACGCCTCGTTCTCGAAGTCGAGGAACGACGCGAGGCGTCCGGTGCGGACGAAGTCGGAGAAGAAGGGCGCAGTGGTGGCGTCCGTCGCGATACCCGTGGGCAGGACCAAGCCGAAACGGCCTTGTGGCGCGATGGCGAGGGAGGTCGTCTCGGCGAAGACGGCATACGTGTTCACGTCACCCCTGCCGGCAAGCGGGCAGCGGCCCGAGTTGCGGAGCAGGTGACTGACCCCTTCGGCCAGCCGACGGGCGGCGGCGAAGGCTCCATGGAGGGCTCGGTCCGCGTCCTCCGGGCTGTCCGCCAGCGCCTTGATGAGCCGTTCGCGGGCTGCCTTGTTGGCAGCCTTGGCGATCGTCTCACTGCGGGCGGCGAAAAACTCCTGTTCCTGTAGCTTCACGCGCTCCCACGGCGGGTTTCCGAGCATGCAGTCGAAGCCACCCGACCAGCCCGTTGCCGGATCGATGTCGGCGGCGTTGTCCGCGACCGCGAAGAGGTCAGGAAACTCCAGATGCCAGTGGAAGAACAGGTACTCATTGCGGAGCCGTTCGATCTCCTCGTCGATCTCCGGCGAGGCGGCCGACGCGTTCGAGTTCTCCATTGCACGGAAAGTGTTGTGCGTGACCGCTGGTGGCGCGTCCTCCGTCTTCGTCCAGATGAAGGCGGCACACCAGGCATCGGCGACGTGCAGCGCACGCTTGTACCGGTCGGACGTCACGAACTCCTGGTAGGCCGACTCCTGCTCACGCACGTCGCCGAGGTCGTCAGCCGGCGCGTCCGTGATCCGGCGCAGTCCCTGCGCAAAGACGGCATTGGCAGCCTTGGCCCCTTGATGGAGGTCGAACAGGCTGTCCTGCCCGGCCCGCTCCTTGGCGTTCTGCTTCTCCAGGTTCTTGGCGTGCTTCTTGTCGTCACCCTCGATGGGCTTGAACGCGGCGTCGGGGATGCCGTCCCTGAGCAGCGCCGGAGTGGCCCCGATCAGCGCGTTGCCGTGCTTGATGTGGGCGTCGAGGAAGCTCAACGGCTTGCCCGGTTCGAGGGCTTCCAGCCACAGTGACACCTTGGCCAGTTCGACGGCCATTGGGTTGAGGTCCACGCCGTAGATGCAGCCGGCGATGACCTCGTGCAGCGCGTGGCGTACCGCGTCAAGGGTCGGCTCGGGGTTGCGTTCGCGCACCGCCGCGACCCGCTTGCCGATCCGGCGGGCTGCCGCGACCAGGAAATGTCCGGAGCCGCAGGCCGGGTCGCAGACGGTGAGCGACAGCAGCTCCTTGACGATGGCGTCGGCGGGATCGGGTTGCCCGGCGGCGGTGGCGGCCACCTCGCCGCGCTTGACCGCGTCGTCGATCACCGGGTCGAGCGCCGAGTCCAACAGGCATTCGATCAGTGAGGACGGGGTGTAATAGGAGCCGGTGGTCTTGCGGGTGTTGCCGGCGAGTTCGACCAGCTCGAACGTGCGGTCGACGGCGCTGTGCCTCGGCACCAGCTCCAGCAGCGATTCGTAGATCGACCCCAGTTCCTCGGCGTCCAGGTGCCGGTAGTCGATCGACCGCCAGCGGCGCGAACTCGTGTCGCGCACCTGGCAGAGCTGGCGTACGGCGGTCAGCAGGTGCTCGTTGGCCAGCGACAGCCCGCGCAGCGGGGCGTCGGGCTCCCGGTCGTCGAAGATGCCGCCGAGGCCGGGCAGGCCGATTTCGGGACGGCCGTCGACGTGGCCCAGCGCGTCCAGGACGACCCGCAGCGCCTCGTAAAGGTCGGCATGGGCGGTGCCTCGGCGGCGGCGGGCGTGGGCGCGCAGCCGCGCCGAGGAGAAGTACCGCGCGTACCGGTCGCGGGTTTCCTCGCTGGTGCCCGGCGGGTGCAGCGCGTCGCGGTCCTCGGCGACGAAGAGGAACAGCAGCCGGTAGACCAGGCGCAGCAGCGCGTTGTGGAACGCCTGGACGTCAAGGTCCGCGCGAAGCCGCTGGTTGTCAGGATGGCGCAGGAAGCCGGTGCCGAGGGTGGTGATCGCCTCCTGAACGCCCCGGCGGAGCTGTTCCAGAGCGCGCACGCCGGACGTGATCGCTTCCGCCCGCCACTTTTCCAGCCAGCAGGTCGACGGGGCCGCCTCCTCCCCCACCGCGAACCGGGAGACGTGCAGCAGTCGGTAGAGCAGCACGAACTCGCTGAACAGTTCGCCGTCGAAGATGGCTTCCAGGTCGAATTCGACGTAGGCGGCGGTGGCGAGGGCGTTGGAGTCGCGCAGCAGCCGGAGCTGCCGGCCGTTGGTGAGCACCCCCCACAGGTGGGCATCGGAGCGGTTCAAGCACTCCTGCACCAACGACTGCGGCGGGACACCGCCGCCGGCCGGGCGTTTGTCCAGGGTGGCGTTCCAGCGGGCCAGGTGGATCGGGACGTGCTGCCAGCGGTGGCTGATCGAGAACGTCTTGCTGCCGTCGTCGGAGGTGATGCCGGTGGCCCCGATGGGGGTGAGGGCACCGAAGCCGAACGCGTCGAGCAGCGGTTCCAGCCATTGGGTGACGGCGCGGCCGGTCGGGTCGGCGGGGGTGTCTGCCTCCGGGGCGGCGGGCAGGTCGCCGCGCAGGTCCTTCCAGACCGACTTGAGCCACTCCCAGTGCCGTTCGGCATCGTCGCGTACCGAGCGGGCGCCGACCACCCGGTAATCGGCGGGCTTGCTGCCGGGGACGTCTTTACCGTCGGCGATGCGGACCAGCATGTCGGCGGGGAGCAGGCCGCCGATGGTGTGCACGGCGGTGAAGACCTGGTTGCGGGCGGTGGCGGACATCAGGCGTGGCCTCCTGCGGTGGGGTCGGGCAGGTAGACGTACCCGCCGAGCACGTCGGCGCCGTCCTGGGCGGTTACGGTGAGGCCCCGGACGATCTCGCCGGAGGCGCTGCGTACCCGGCGGTGCGAGGCGAGCAGGTCGGCGGCCAACTCCTGGCCGTAGCCGGTGAGGTGGTCGGCTACGGCGGGCAGGTCGGTGAGGATCTGCTTCATGGTGCGTTCGCCGAAGCCGGGGTCGGTGTTGGCGTCGGCGGTGGCGTCGAGCAGCGCGAAGGCGTCGTCGGCGGGCAGCCAGCGGGCATTGGTAGGTGCCCCGGCGAAGGCGAGCAGCCGGGCGTCCTCGGCGACGAGCTGCCGGGTGCCGGTGCGCGACGGCAGGGTGAGGTGGAAGCGGTAGCGGACCACCAGCAGGGTGGTGCGGCCGGTGACGGCCCGGGTACGGATCACGCCGCAGCGTCGTGCCGGGCGAGGGCCGAGGGCCTGCTCGTCCAGGGCGGCGTTGAGGACGTACCCGGCGAGGGCCGCCACCGCCGGGTCGGTACGCACCAGCGCGACCTCGCCCCGGTCGACGGCCGCCGTGTCGCGGATGCGCACCGGACGGCCGAGTTCGACCACGTCGCCGCCGAGCACCGGGGCGAGGGCGTCGCGCAGGCCGGCGGGGGTGCCGCTGACGTCCGCGGTGAAGTCACCGAGCCGGGCCGGGTCGTCGCGCAGGACGCCGTCGAGGGCGCGCAGTGACTGGCGTACGAAAGCTCGGATCTCCCCCGCCCGACCCAGGGTGTCGCGGACGGCGGCGACCTCGACGGCCACCTCCTCGGGCCGGATGGCGTGCTGGGCGAACCGGGAGCGGGACGTCTTCTCCCGCTCGGCGGCGGACTGCCAGTCGGCGGCCAGGGTGGCGGCCTTGCGGTCGAGGGCCCGGTATTCGTCGGCGTCAAAGAGGCTGCCCTGTTCGCCGCGCTCGGCCTGCTGGCCGCGCAGCAGCACCCACTCGACGATCGCGTCGGTCACCCCGGAGGACGCCTCGTCGGGCACCGAGACGGAGACGCCGAGGTCCTTGCGGATCTGTCGGTGCTTGCGGATGAGGACGTCGAGGACCTTGCCGTCGATGCCGTTGTCACCGCCGTACAGGGTGATGACCTTGACGACGTCGCGCTTCTGGCCGTACCGGTCGACCCGGCCCTCCCGCTGGTCGTGGCGGGTGGGGTTCCAGGCCAGGTCGTAGTGCACGACCGCGTCGAAGTGGTGTTGCAGGTTCACGCCCTCGGAGAGGCAGTCGGTGGCGACCAGCACCCGGCGGGCGACCGGGTCGTCGCCGGCAGCCCTGGCGAGCTCCTCGATGCGGTTGATGCGCTGCTGTGGGGAGAGCGTGCCGGTGACCGCGTGCACCACCGTCTTGCGGCCGAGCTTGCCGTCGAGGTGCTCGGCGACGTACTCGGCGGTGGGGATGTAGCGGCAGAACACGATCGGGTGGTAGCCCTCCTTGAGCAGGGCCTTGAGGTGGGTGACCAGCGCGGCGAGCTTGCGATCCTCGGTGGGGCCCTCCAGCTTCGCCGCCTGCTCGGCCAGGGCGGCGAGCCGCGCGCCGCCCCGGTCGACACCCCCGGCCAGGTCGCCGGTTGCCGCACCGGGGGCGACGTCGAGACCTTCGAGGGCATCGTTGTCGGACGAGTCGCTGGTCAACGGGGTGCCGAGCCGGTCGGCTTCCTCTGCGCTGCCGGCCGCCACGGTCGCCGACCGGGTGCGCAGGGTCTGCGCGGCGGCACGCGGCGACGACACCAAGGACCGCAGCAGCGCGATCGCCGACCACCAGGCGATCCGGGCCTCCCGCCGGCCCTGCCGATCCGCGGCGGTCACCCGCTCGCTGGCGTACGCGATTGCGTCGTCGAGCAGCGCACGGTACGCCGGGGAGAGCTTGTACGTCTCGTCCTTGAAGTGCCGGTCGGCGGGGAACGACGTCTTTTCCGACAGGGTGTCGTCGGGTAGCCCGTCGGAGCGGGTGAGGTATTGGCGCACGTCGGCGCGCTTGCGGTGCACGAAGTAGGGGGCAAGTGCCCGGCGGCCCGCGTCGGAGCCCAGGTCGACGGCGGCGAGTTCCGGCTTGACCAGGCCGAGCAGGTTGCGGAAGGCGCCCTCCTTGCCGCTGTGCGGGGTGGCGGTCACCAGCAGCAGGTGCCGCTCGGCGTCGGCAGTGACCCGTTGCAGCAGCTCGAAGCGGAGCTGATTCTGCGCGGAGGCGTTGTCGTCGGCCGCGACGCAGGTGTGCGCCTCGTCGACGATGACCAGGTCGGGGCAGTGTCGGACGAAGTCGTCGCGGTGCCGGGTCGACTTGATGAAGTCGGTGGAGACGATCACGTACGGGTGCCGGTCGAACAGCGACTGGCCCAGGTCCAGGCCGCGTTCCAGGCGGGACACCGTGGAGGCGAGGACCAGTTCGGCGTCGATGCCGAACTTGCCGCGCAGCTCCCCCTGCCACTGCTCAGCCAGCGCCGGCGAGCAGAGCACGGCGAGTTTGCGCGCACTGCCCTGGGCGAGCAGTTCACTGGCGATCAGGCCCGCCTCGACGGTCTTGCCGATGCCCACGTCGTCGGAGATCAACATTCGGACGGTCCGTTGCCGCAGCGCCATCATCAACGGCACCAGCTGGTAGGCGCGCGGCTCGACGGCGATGCCGGCCAGGGACCGGAACGGGCCAGCCCCGGACCGGAAACCGATCCGCAGCGCGGAACGCAGCAGGCCGGCGGCCTGGGCGTCGCCGAGGTCGGCGGGCGACGGGTCGGCGAACCGCGCGCCGGTGACGGGTTCGAAGTCGGGAAAGACCGCCGCGATGTCGTCGTCCGCGCCGCCCAGGGGGCGCAGGACGAGCATGTCGGGCGCGCTCTCCGGCAGTACGACCCAGTCGCGGCCTCGGGCGGAGACCAACGTGCCGGCGCTGAAGGGGGTGCTCATGAGGGGGTCCTCGCGCGTCGTGTGGTGGGTGGGGGTGGGCGGAGAGGTCAGCCGGTGACGCTGGTTCCGAAGCAGTACGTGTGCTCCGCCGCGATGGCGGCCCAGTCGGCGTCGTACGGGAACCGGACCACGTCCCAGCCCGCGTCACGCAGCCGTTCCTCGGCCTCACGGTCGCGCTGCGCCACCTCGTCGTACTCGTGGACCGGGCCGTCGACGAAGACCGCGACGGTCGCGCCGGGCAGCCGGTAGACGTAGTCGGGTTGGGCCAACGCCTCGGTAACCAGGATCTGCGCCTCGTCGGGCAACCGCAGTCCGCGCTTCTTCAGCCAGGTGATGAGCTTGGCCTCCAGCGCGGTGTCCGACCGGGCGGTCAACCGGGCGAGCTGCTCGGTGCGCGACTCGCCCTGGCCGGTCGGTGCAGCGGATGCGGCGGCGAAGCGCAGCAGCAAGTCCCGCGCGCTGTGCCGGTCGATGGACCGGTGGTTGAGCTGATTGCCGTACGTGAGCAGACACTCGTAACAACCCATGGCACACGGGCGGTCGGGGTGGGGCCCCTTCAGATCGGTGCCGTCGGGGGCAAAGTGACAGATGGCCAGGGCCTCGGCCGCGGCCCGCCGCAGGGCGGTCGGGTCGGCCTGCATCAACCGCAGCACGCCCGCCCCGCCCTCGGCCGCCTCGGTGAACAGCACCCGATCACGCGGCCCCTCGTTCGGCGGCAGCAGCTCCGTGGTCAACTCCGAGTCCTCCAGCTCGAAGACGGCCTCGATGCCGCGCTCCAGCGCGTACATCAGCGACAGCGCCACCTCCTGGTCGACCGGTTCGTCGAGCTTGAGCACGAGGATGTTGCGCCGGTCCTCCACGTACGGGATGACCCGCTTCTTGCGGCGCTTGTCGTTGCCGTCGGCGTCGACGAGCGGCATCTCGCTGGAGTCGCCGGCCGCCTCCCCGGCGTCGCGCTCGTTCATCCACCGGCCGTCGGCCGGGTCGAGCCAGAACCCGTCCGGCTCGTCCGGCTTGGCCCGCACCCGCCCGACGTTTGTCATCCGGACGGTCGCCGAGTCGCCGTACGACAGGGTGGCCAAGCCCCCGGCGACGTCGGCGACAAGCGCGTCGCGGCGACCGGGACGGGCACCGTGGTCGTGGAACCGGTACGAGGTGACCAGCCGGTAGCCGGCGCGGCGGCGCTCTTCCTCATCGGAGGAGATCCGCTCCCGGCGCTTGGTGTAGACGGTGTGCAGGTGCAACAGGCCGGTCGTCTTCTCGCCCAACGGCTGGTCGCACATCTGGCAGCGGTCGGCCCGCTCCTTGTCATCGTGGTGGTAGCCGCACTGACCACACCGGTTGGCCGCACCGGTGGTCACGTCACCCGCGGCGTCCGGCGGCAACTGGATCCGGGTGACCTGGTAACGCGCACCCTCGTGGTAGATGAGCGCGCCGGGGCCGAACTCGCGGATCGCGAGGAAGCGGGGACGCTGGAGGTAGTCGCCCTCACCGGACCGACGCCCGGTGGTGGGCACGTAGGCCGCGAGCGGCAACCGGGGGAACGAGTAGCCGGGCAGGAAGCCCTCACTGGCGAGGTACCGGTACGGGTTGAAGTCCGACAACACCGACTTGCTGTCAACGCTCTCGTTCTTGAGCAGGTTGAGCTGGGTCTCGGCCTCCTTGCGACGGCCCACCGCGATGCGACGGTCCCGCTCGGAAAGGGTGTGGTCGAGGACCCGCCGGTTCTGCTCGGCCTGGTCGACGAGCGCCGCCTTGAACAGGCCACGCCAGCGGTCGAACGCGGCGTCGAACCGGTCGGGGGTCGTCCGGACGGTGTCCTCGATCCACCTGTCGTCCCACCAGCTCGACTCGGCGTACTCGGTCAGTAGGCCGGCGAAGACCGTGCGGGCCGCGCGGGCGGCCCGCTCCTGCGCCTGGGTGTCGTGCAGGGCAGCGGTGATGTGGTCGCGCAGCGCGAGGGCCGGGTTCGGCAGCCGGGAGTCCTCGGCGTACGCGATGTCGACGGTCTCCGGGATGGCCCGGCCGAGCTTCAGGCCCGCCTGGGCCAGCCAGATCGCCTGGACGTGGGACCGGACAAGGTCCTCGTTGGCCAGGTCCAGCCGGGGCGGGGCGACCGCGCCGGCGACCATCCGCTCGGAGCGGCGGAAATAATACTGGTCGTGACTGTTGCCGGTGGCGCAGTAGGTGGTCACCAGCGCCGGCTGCCCGGATCGGCCGGCCCGGCCGCTGCGCTGGACGTAGCTCGCTGGCGTGGGCGGCACGTTGCGCATCATGACCGCGTTGAGTTCGGAGATGTCGACGCCCAACTCCATCGTGGGCGAGCAGTAGAGCAGCTTGAGGTCCGCGTTGCGGAAGGCGTCCTCGCGCCTCTCCCGTTCGGTCGGGTCCACCTGGGCGGTGTGCTCGCGGGCGGTGAGGCCGGCGAGGGTGCCCGCGGCCTCCCGGTAGAGCCGGCGGAAGAAGGTGTTCACCCGAGGGCCGTCGTCGCCGGTGAAGGTGCGGGTCAGCGGGTCGTGGCTGCCCCGCTCACCGGTGCCGGCCCGCCAGATCAGCGAGGCGGCCGACACCCGGTAACCGGTGCTGCTCGGACCGGCCGGGCGGTGGAACCGACCGGCGCGCTGCGGCGCGACCTCGATCCTGGTGACCAGGCCGGCGTCGGCCAGCACCTCCAGCACCTCGGCAATCGCCCGCTGCGCGTCGTCGAAGCTCAGGCGGGTGCCGAAATGGACCCGGCGCAGGTACTTGCCGAACTTGCCCCGCCCGGAGAGGAACAGCCCGGTCCGGTCCATCCCCCGCCCGGTGGGCTGTGGGTAGGCGATGCCGACCTTCGGGCTGTTGCTGACCGACAGCACCCACGGGTCGGTCAGCCGTTCCTCGCTGGCCCGCTGCAGCGAGTCGAAGTCGTCGCGGAAATACTGGACGTCGATGGCGAGGGAACGGCGCATCTCGTTGAGCAGCGCGCGCATGATGTCGACGCGGGTGGCCGCCTCGGCGTGCCGCAGTGGCTCGTGGGTCCTCGACCAGCGGTCCTGGTTGCCGGCCAGCCAGTCGAGATCCTGATAGTCGATCTCCAGCAGGCCGGTCTGCTCCAGGTTGGGCATGGTGATCCGCCAACCCCGTTCGAGGTCGAGGTAGAGGCGGAAGGCGACGACGTCCCGCAGCGTCCGGGCCGCCGCCTTCGCCAGCGACGGCGGCAGGTCGTTGCCTCGGGCGTAGTCGGACTCGCGCAGGCCCAGAGCGGCCGTCACCGCCGTCGCGAGATCCTCGTGCGTGACGCCCTCCCGGCCGGCGGTGCGGGCCGCCTGGTAAAGCGCTCCGCGGAGCTGGGTGATCTGCACGAAGTCGTTGAAGTGCCCGGCCTGGAGCGAGGCGTCCTGCCGGTTGTCGACGAAGGTCAACAGCTTGCGCGCCTTCGGGTCCAGCGCCTCGGGTGGCGCGCTCATCAGCGACCGGACGATAGACGCGGAGACCAGCGAGGTCGCCGAGGAGCGCCCCTCCTGGTCGAGGGTGGCGAGCTTGGCGAAGTCCCTACCCCGGACCTGCTCGTAGGCCACCCCACAGTGGGCGCAGAACAGGAACGGCGACGGGATGAACGCGGCCCGCAGCGCGCCCCGACCCTCATAGCCTTACGGGTCGACGGTCACTGCGGTCGGCAGCCGGTCCCGATAGGAAGCGCGGACAGTCTCCTGCCCGTGCTCGTCGGGTTCCAGCCACGACTCCGGAATGCGCCGCTCCGCAATGGCCTCCTCCCGGCTGGTCGGCCAGGGCCGGTCGGAGTCGACGTAGAGGTAGCCGTCGGTGGCCTGGCCGCCCGTGCCGACGGTGTCCCTGCGGGGCTCGTAGACGACGCTGCCGTTACGGGTGGTGCGCCAGACCGTCAAGTACTCCTGGCCACACTCCCGGCAGAACGCGAGCGGCAGCAGGATCTTTCCGTCCGAACCGGGCAGGACCAGCTGATAGTCCCGGGTGAGGTGGCGGGTGAGTTCGTCCTCCAGGGTGACGTAGACGGTGTCGCCCTTGGAGAGGAACTGGTGCAGCCGGAACGCGAACAGGGGTCGCTCGGTGACCGGGTGCCGTGCCTCCGAGCCGGCCTTGAGTGTGTGCCGGATCGCCCTCGCGCAGTCGGCGACGGTGAGGTCAGCGGCATCGGCCAATTCGTTCGCAGCGTCCTCGATCTTTGCGGGTTTCTGCCGCACCAGGTGGCCCTCGGCGTCCAAGCCGAGGCCGAAGTAGGTCTCGATCCAGCGGGCCAGCGGGTCGTTCACCAGATCGGCGTAGGCGCGCGGCGCCCCGGGTGCCCGCAACCGTTCGACCGGCACGGTGTCGGGGGCGGGTCCGGTGGCGCGGACCAGGGTTTCACCGATGACGTTTTCGGGGGTGACCGCGCTGCCGAACAGGGTGCTGGCGACCCGGGCGACGACCTGCTTCTGGTCGTCGGCGCTGCCCTCGCTGGAGATGGTGGCGGAGGTGCCGATGCACTGGAGGACCTCCGCCTGGCAGGCTTCCCGAACGCGACGAATCAGCAGGGCCACGTCGGCGCCCTGCCGACCCCGGTAGGTGTGCAACTCGTCGAAGACCAGGAACTCCAGCCCGCTGGCCATCCTGATCAGCGATCGCCGGTCGTCCGGTCGGGTGAGCATCAGCTCCAACATCACGTAGTTGGTGAGCAGGATGTCCGGCGGGTTCTCGCGGATCTGCCGGCGCTGCTCGTCGCTCTCCTGGCCGGTGTAGCGGGCATAGCTGACCGGCTCCCGACCCGGGCCGTAGCCGTCCTGGAGGAACTTGTCCAACTCCTTGAGCTGGCTGTTGGCCAGCGCGTTCATCGGGTAGACGATGAACGCCCGGACCCGCTTCGGCGCCTTCTTCGCCTCCTGCTCACGGGCCTTGAGCACCCGGTCGACGATCGGCACGATGTACGACAGCGACTTGCCGGAGCCGGTCCCCGTGGTCAGCACATACGACGTGCCCGTCTGCGCCCGTTCGATCGCTTCCCGCTGGTGCTGGTGCAACGTCAGCGGGCGACCGTCACAGCGCGTACCGCCAGCGGTCTTCTTGGCCTGGAAGATCCGGGCGCACTCCTCGTGCAACACGCCCTGGCTGACGAGCTCGAGGATCGAGCCACCGGTGGCGAAGAACGGATTGAGCGACACCCACGGGTCAGGCCACTGCGACTTGGCGCTCAGGTCATCTTCGACGAAGAGCGCGATCTGATCGTCGCGGATGACCGTGCCGCCCTGGGTGAACGCGCGATAGTCCTTGATGAGCTGCTGATGCACACCGAAGACATCCATGCCGAAGCTGGGTACGTCGGCGGCCTCGTCCTGCTCGCTCGCCTCGTCCATCCCCGACAGTGCGACGGTGTCGACGGCGGCCCGTGCCCGCCGCAGGTAGTCCACCGGGTCGAAGGTCTCCCAGCCAGGGACCGGGTCGGTGCCGGTGGCGAAGGGCAGCAACACCTCCCGGACAGCCACCGCGTTCTCCGGTCGGTCAGCCGGCTGCTTGGCCAGCAGCCGGCTGATCAGCCGCACCAGCTCAGCCGGCACGTCCGAGCGCATCAGTCGGATCGGCGGAACCGGCTCGTGCAGGTGCTTCTGGCCCAACTCGAACCCGGACTCGCTCAGGAACGGCGGCACACCGGTCAGCAGCTCGAACAGGACGCAGCCCAGCGCATACAGGTCGGCCGCCGCAGTGACCGCCGCCGCGAGGAACTGCTCCGGTGCCATGTAGCGGGCAGTGCCGACCGTGACGCCTGTGCTCGTGACCCGGCCGGCCTCGTCATCGAGAATCCGGCCCATCCCGAAGTCGAGCACCTTGATCGCACCGGTGCGCAGCAGCATCACGTTCGACGGCTTGAGATCACGGTGTACGACCCCGGCAAGGTGCGCCGCCGCCAAACCGTCCGCGATCTGCGCACCTATGGCCGCCACCCAGGAGACCGGCAACTGCGGATGCTCGGACACCAGGTCCCGCAAGGTCTCGCCGTCCAACAACTCCATCGCGATGTACGGCGTTTCGTCCACCCGCGCCGCCCCGGCGATGATCCGCGGCAGACGCGGATGCCGGAGCATGCGCATGATGCGCACCTCGCGCTCGAACCGCAGCCGGGTCATGCTGTCGGCAGAGGTGTCGATGACAACCCCGGCACGGCTCCGCAGGATCAGCTTCAGCGCCACGATGCGGTCGCCGGAGTCCTCGCTCGCATCCATGTCCTCGGCACGGTGGACCTCGCCCATATTGCCTTTGCCGATCGCACCCTGGAGGCGAAACCGCCCCGCGATTCGATCCTTCATTACCGCCACACCCAACGCCCCCAGCTCGTTGTCCATCGCAGCCGCGCCATGCACCCGAAGCGGGGGCGTAATCGCCCGCACCACTCGGGGGGTCCCACCGACAGGACTCTGTCCACCATGGATCGCGAGGTTTGTTTGCGATGTCGTCCGTGGAGTATTGCTGGCGCAGCACAGCGGCAAATCGTCCGGTTGGCGGAGATGGTCAACCGATGGTCCCGGCGGGTGACGGCACCCCTTGCCGACCAGCGAAGAGCCCGGTTCGACACCAAGGCGAAATACCCCTCGCACGCTGTCGGATTGTCGACACTAAGGGGCCGTCCGTGAATTACATGGTTGTAGTTCCACTGTGACCCGGTGACCCGGTGAGTCGTTGGTTCGGGT
>NZ_JBNCKT010000133.1:0-13557 GCF_049841675.1 Micromonospora sp. DT4 | reverse complement strand
CATAGCGCTCGGGTAACACTCCGGACACCCGTGATGTTCCTACCCCACCAACCATGATCCACAAGACAGGCCCTAGGGCGGTGACGATGCGGCGGGCGTCAGCGAGGTACTCACCCCGGCCGCGCTCGGCCCGCGGAAGGTACCGCTGGTTGAGCGTCGGGTCGAACATCCAATCGGTACGCACGTGAGCGAGAAGCTCCGTTACGGGATCCGCGACGGGTTCGGGTTCGCCAGCGTCGCCCGGCGAGTAGCTCGCCAACACGATCAACGTCGTAACCGGGGAGCGGTGGGGGCCGAGGTCTACCGTGATCGGGTTGTCGTGACCCAGACGGCGGTACGTGTAGAGCACGCGCCGATCGAGCGGATAGACCTCGGATCTCGACGACGCACGATATGCCTCGACATCGAGCCCGTCACGATCCCACGGCTCCGGCAATGCGCCTTCGAGGTCCAGATACGTGCCGACCTTGAGCGGAATCAGGGTGGGAAGCGACGTCAACGTGAGGGTGGCCGCGCTATCAGGCCCGAACACGATCAGGTGGTCGTTGGACATATACCGCATCCCGTGCCGGAGAGCGGCCTTCAGAGCGAGGGTGGTCTTGCCGCTTCCCTTGTCTCCGACAACAACGATCCTGAGGGCCTCATCAACGACCGCGGAGGCGTGCAACATCGTGTACCGCCGCTGCTCGCAGTGGTCGACCAAGACTTCCCGTACGCACTTCCGGGCAGTGATCGAGAGGCTCTCGGCGGCCTCGGCACGCAGATGGACCGTGTGGTCAGAGCGGTCTATCCGCCAGGAAACGCCCCACTGGTTGATGTTGGCATGTGGTTCTGGCAAGCCAACCTGAGCGTCGACCGTCCAGCCGTGGCCCGGCAAGGCGGCACCCGTCGCGGTGTAGAACTCGCCAATATAGTCAAGGACCGATCCTTTATTCGAGGTCACCTGCACCTCGACCGGCCCGACCGCGAATCGACGCGCGTACCTCATGACGCCTCCTTGATCGAATCGCGCCGCCGCGCGGCCCGGACGGTAATCCGGACGCCCTCCGCGAGCGGGGTCGTGGGGTGCCAGCCGAGCAGGTCCCTCGCCCGCGAGATGTCCAGCGCCATGCGCCGCACCTCACCTGGCAGCGGATCGGCATGCCGTCGAGCTCCGGTGCCGGCTGCCTGAGAGACCCATCCAGCGATCTCGCCAACGGTCGTCTCGACGCCCGAGGCGATGTTGACCAACCCGAGGCCGCCAGTGGTGCAGGCGGCGGTCACCGCCTCGGCAACGTCGGCAACAAACACGAAGTCTCGCGTTTGGTGGCCGTCGCCAAAGATTGCCAAGTCCGCGCCCGCCATCGCGGCCTGCGCCATCAGGCCGACGACGCCGCACATCGGGCCGCCTTGGCGCGGCCCGTAGACGTTGCCCAGCACGAGCGCCGTGTAGTCGACGCTCCGATGATCTCGGTACCAGTCGAGGTACTTCAGTGCCGTCGCCTTGCTCAGCCCGTACGGGCTGGTCGGCGCGATCGGCGCGGTCTCCGCAACAGGAAGGGCGTCGCCATCCACCGTGCCGTAGATCGCGCTGGTGGCCGAGTAAACGACGAGCCCGGTCTCTGCCTCGGCGCACGAATCCAGGACGTTCACCGTTCCCCGGATATTGATGTCCGCGTCGACGAGCGGCGACCGTGTCGAGGCTGGCAGGTTCGCCTGCGCGGCGAGATGAACGACGATCTCCGGCCGCCACAGCCGTATAGCGTCGGATGCCTCGGCCGACCGTACGTCACAGATTCGAATGTCCCCATCGGTCAGGCCGGCGCCTAGGCTGTCGTGCAGGTTCTCGAGCCGACCCGTCGAGAGATCGTCGATGATCTTGATAGTCGCGCCCTCGGCAAGTAACCGGGCGACTACGTGGCTGCCGATGAAGCCGGCGCCACCGGTCACGACGACAGTCGACTCGTTCAGCCCACCACCTGCGCCAAGCCGCAGAACGGGATCAACCATGTGCCCTCCTCAACTCCTTCGATACGCGGCACCTCGACCCCCGGCAGGTCCGGTGTGGTCGGCCACGTTTGGGAGTTTGGGCTTGTCGTCGACATCGGGAAATTGACGCGACCCGTGGTCTGAGTCCACGGGCGTCGGACAACAAAGCGGTGGGACCAGATCACGCGAACCTTCATCGAAATCCACTACCCTCTGGTCATCGCAGATCGACGACCAGTGGGGGGCGGGGTGACTCGGCGCAAGACGTTCGACGTCACCGGCGTCTCGCTCCTGTTCTGGCGGCGCGATGACGTGCGGCTCGCGCTGGCCCGCCGCGAGATCGGGACCCTCTTCAAGATCTACCTCGAAGCGCACCCGGACTGCACGCAGACTCAACTCGCGCTCCTGACCACCCACGACCGGTCCGACGTATCAAACTTCATTCGGGGAACGCGTGCCCCGCGCGTCACTGACATCGACGTGCTCGCCCGCGTCGCCGATGGGCTCCTCATGCCCGACGAATCCCGCGTGATGCTCGGCCTCGCCCCGGTCGATGTGGCCATCTCCGCGTTCACCGCACCGAAGCAGCGCGGGGCCCCGGTTGGCGACAAAGCCGCGGTGACAACCGGGTGGTTCCGGCCCACCCGATCCGAACAACCACTACGCATCTCGGTCTGCGGAAGCCGATCACCAGACGCGGACGACAAGGTGATCGACGGCTGCATCATCGCCGCGAGTCGATGGATCATGAACCACCGCTTCGAGGTTGAACATGGACCGCGAGGCGTCGGCATCGAGATCATGACCTACATCGCCAATCACTACCGCCCACCCAGCCTCGGCGCTGCGGTCGGCGTCTTCGGCCATCCGAACGTCGTCCGCAACGCCGACTACGTCCTCGTATTCGGTGGCGGCCAGGGCACGCTGGACGAGATCGACCTTGCCGTCTCCATGGACAAGAAGATCATCCCTTACGGCGCCACGGGCGGAGCGGCCCGCAGCGCGCTCAACCGGATGCGAATCAATCTACGATTGCGCGAGTGGATCACGCAGGACCTATTCGACTCGCTGGACTCATGCGCCATCGCTGACGAGTTCATAGAACTCGTCGAGCGGATCATCGCCACAGACCGTAGGAGTGACATCCGTGAGTGACCGACCGTACGTCCTGCTCAAGTGCGCCATGTCCCTCGACGGCTACATCGACACGGCCGGCTCCACTCGACTCATCCTCTCTAACGAGCAGGACCTCGACCGGGTCGACACGGTGCGGGCCGCCTGCGACGCGATCCTCGTCGGAGCCAACACCATCCGCCGAGACAACCCCCGGCTCATGGTGCGGTCCGAAGCCCGCCGCGAAGCCCGGACCGCCGCCGGACTCTCGGCCACGCCGGTCAAGGTCACCGTGAGTCGCGGGGGCGACCTGGATCCCACCGCGGCGTTCTTCACCACCGGTGACATCGAGAAGATCGTGTACTGCGAGACCAGCGCGATCGCCAAGCAGCGGGAACACCTCGGGTCCGTGGCGACGGTCGCCGACGGCGGCGACCCGCTCTCATTCCCGCGCGTATTGGCCGACCTCGCCGGGCGCGGCATCGCTCGGCTCCTAGTCGAGGGCGGCAGCAGCGTACACACCGCACTGCTGACGGCGGATCTTGCCGACGAGCTACACCTTGTCGTGGCGCCCTTCTTCGTCGGCGAGGCCGACGCTCCCCGGTTCGTGAATCCGGGGTCATTCTCATGGACATCAACAAGCCGAGCCCGCCTTGCCGAGGTACGACAGGTCGGAGACGTCGTGTTCCATCGTTACGCCCTCTCCGACCGCTTCGCGTCGATCGGCTGAGTGCCATCTGTCGAGTGCGTCTCGCCGCCGTTGACTCCGGCTGATTACGTAGGAGCCGGGCAGCTTTCCGCGCCTGTCAATCGCCGGACCGACGTGTTAGGTCGAGGGGCGTAGGCGAGGTATGGGCGGGAGGGTGAAGCGGCCGTCGGCCAGACGGCGGCAGGCGTGGCGCTGTCCAGCAGCCCAGTGCTGCGGATGCGTTCCGCTACGTCTTGAGCGGCGGAGTTGCCCGCAAGCATGAACTTGCAGAGGCGAACGAGGACCGGACGATACGGGCAATCTTCGCGAACACCCAAGGCCACGTCAAGATTATCTATGGTGCGGTCGGCCGGGTGCAGCGGCAGCGCCTCTGAGCTTCACGCCCGCCCTTCACGGGATCGATTGTCTCCCTCCGTGCGGCCCAGGCGGCCCAGGGCGGGACACGAAGGCTGCGCCAAAAGCGCCGCGAGACCGCCCGGGGATCACCACACGGTGAGCCATGTCCAGGGGTGAAAACAGGCATCACGGAGGCGTCGGCTCGCTGCGGTGGGCGGCGAGTACGGACCCAATGACGATCGCCGTGAGCCCGAGGATCGCAGCCATGCTGATCTGCTCGCGCAGGAAGGCCACGCCGAAGGTGACGGCGAACGCGGGTGAGAGATAGAAGGCGAGCGCGGCGCGAGCGGGTCCAATCTGGGTGATGAGTTTGTAGAACAGCGCGAGCGTCGCGCCCGTGCACGCGATACCGAGCACGAGCAGGGCCGCTGTCGCTTCCGAGCCGGGCAATCTGCTTGGAACCGTCGCCGAGGCGGGCACGGCCACGGCTGCGGTGGTGACGAGCATGGCGGAGGTGGCGACACCGAGCGGCGGAGCCTCGGCATATCTGCGATGTATCAGCATCGCGCCTGCGGCATAGCAGAACGCCGCGACGAGGATGAGTGCGCCGCCGAGCAGCGCCAGCCGGCCTCCACGCAGGTCGACGCCGAAAAGCAAGACCAGGCCGACCAGGCCGAGGAGCACCCCGGTCAGGCCCTTCCAGCCTTGCGGGCGCTCGTCGGGTGCGAAGCGGAGGGCGAGGAGCGCGACGAACAGTGGCTGCGCACCGACGAGGATGCCGGCGACGCTCGCCGACACGTACTGCTGGCCGTAGGTGAGCAGCAGCAGCGGTGCAGTGGACTGCACCAGCACCGTCTCCATGATCGCCCGAGGGTTGCGCCAAACGGGCCGAAGCGCGTCCCGGCGTATCGCGAGGGGAAGCAGCAGAAGCGCGGCGAGGAGCACCCGTCCGAGGACGACGAGCGCTGGCGGGAGATCCCGCAGGGCGATGGTGATGAGCGGGTACACCGCGCCCCACAGGGCGGACAGGATGACCAGTTCAATCCAGGAGCGGCGGGTCACAGCGGGTCGGAGCGGGTCGACGTACGCACGCGCTCTAGTTAATCAGCACCTCTCGGTAGAGGCTTTGCACGCAGTCGAGGCCGGTCCAAGGCAGCAGGTCGATCAGGAGCTGCCGTAGGCGCTTGCGGTTGCGCTCGGATCCGGTCCGGCGCGCGAGAACGTCGGCCTGGGTGGCCGCATGGCAGGCCTGCTCGATCTGGTTCATCTGCGTGTACGCGACCGCGAGGTCGATGAGAGTGCCGGAGCGTTCCCGTACGAAGTCAGCGGGAAGCAGGGTCAACGCTTCGTAGAGCGAGCGGGTCGCCTCGGTGGGACGGCTGAGCCGGGTTAGGCATCGACCCTTGAGTCGGGCGGCGTGGCAGTCGGCGTTGAAAAAGCTCAGCCAGACGGGCGTGTTGGCCGCGCTGACGCCGTCGAAGACCCGTTCGGCTTCGGCCAGGGCGGTCATTCCCCGCCGAGGCTCGTCAAGGAGGCCGTACGCCTCTCCGATTGCTTCACCCAGCCAGGAGTTGGCAGCGGCCGACATTCCCTGCCCGCCGACGTCACGGGCGGTGCCCAGCAGGCTGAGGGCGGTACGGCCGTCACCGCGGTGCAGGTGGATCTGGCTGAGAACACCAAGACCATACGAGTGCAGAGCTCGGTCGTTCGCCTTCTCAGCGAGCGAGATCGTGAGCCGGCAGAAGCCATGTGCCTGTTGGTAGCGCTGAGCGTCGATGGCGAACCAAGCCGCGAGCTGGGCGGCATCGCCCGCCGCGCGCAGTAGCCGGTGATGGGTGCCGGTGTTGGTCGTGCGGTTGCTGACTTCCAACATCCGGTGCAGGTGAGCGCTGACATCCACGCTTACCCGGCCCGAGCCCTCCCGGTAGTCGAGATGCCGGTAGGTGTCGGTCAGGATCTCGAAGTCCTCGACGATCCGATCGGTGACCCGGGTCAGGACCGTGCCGGCGGGCAGCGGAGCGCCGGTGCTGCGCTCGCCGGTCGACCGACCCGAGTGCGGGTCCGGTTCGCTCGCGCGCAGGGCCGCTGTGTCGAGGTGGCTGTGGTCCTCGCCGCCGAGCAGGTCGCCGGCCGCGCACCGATAGAGAAACGCCAGCTTGTTCATCGTCTCCAACGACGGTGCCCGGCCCGCCGGGCCCGGCCAGATCTCCCAGTACGAGATCTGCTTGGCGGTTTTCGGCGCGTCCGCGTCCGGCCACTGCTCGTTCCAGCGCTGCGCCACGTCAGCCTGCGTCAGGCCATGAGCGAGGCGGAAGGCCACCCGAGGGTTGAAGCGGTACCGCTTCCGCCAGTGCGAGGCGATCTGCCGGTACGTCCAACCGCTGGCGCGAAGCTCGTCGGCCTCCCGCTGGTAACTACGCGCGCTCCTCGCCATCCCCGCCTCCGCCTCCGGGCCGCCGTGGGTAGCACGTTAGCGATCACCGTCGCTGTGACGGAAGCCATCTACCCGAGTACTCCCCGTGATCCGTGGAGTCCCGTTGGATCGGTGATCCCCACCAAGCGGGGTCGATCTTTCCGGCTGCGGACGCGACCCTCGATCACGACGCGGATCGCCTGATCGTGGGGGCTTTGCCTGGCAGCACGCGATCCAGAACCGGCCGGAGACGCGGGCGCTGATGGCGTCGCACTCAAGCCGGTGGGCGCCCACCATCTGGCGCTGCGCCCGAGCAATCGATGGGGAAGAGAGGCTCGCTGATGTATGAACAAGACGAGTTAGCCCGCTACGGCTATCGCCAGGAGTTGGCCCGGAGGCTGCGGTTCCGTGACCTGGTCGCGTACGGGCTGGTGTACATGGTGCCGATCGCGCCGATGGCGATCTTCGGCGGCGTGTACGCCGGCTCCGGCGGCATGGTGGCCCTGGCGTACGCGATCGGCGTCGTCGCGTTGGTGTTCACCGCGTTCTCCTACGCGCAGATGGTCAAGGCGTTCCCCATGAGCGGCAGCGTCTACAACTACGCCGGTCGGGGCATCAGCCCGCCGGTCGGGTTCCTGGCCGGCTGGGTGATCCTGCTCGACTACGTGCTCGTGCCGGGTCTGCTGTACCTGGTGGCGTCGATGGCGATGCACTCCACCGTGCCGTCGGTGCCGGTGTGGCTGTGGCTGCTCGGGTTCGTCGCGGTCAACACGGTCGTCAACTCAGTGGGGATCCGGATGACCGCGGTGGTCACTCGGGTGATGCTCGTCGGCGAGTTGATCGTCCTGGCGATCTTCTTGGCCATTGCCTGCTGGGCACTCGCGACCGGTAAGGGCCGGTTCAGCTGGGAGGCCTTCTACAACGCCGACACCTTCACCTGGTCGCTCGTGGCCGGAGCGGTGTCGATCGCGGTGCTGTCGTTCCTCGGCTTCGACGGCATCAGCATGCTGGCCGAGGAGACCAAGGGCGGCTCCCGGCAGATCGGCCGCGCCATGGCCGCCGTCCTGATCCTGGCCGGGGTGCTGTTCATCGCTCAGACGTGGCTGGCCGCGATGCTCGTCCCCGACCCGGACGGTCTCCTGGCCAACGGCGACCCGAACGGCACCGCGTTCTACGACGCCGCCGCCGCGGCCGGCGGGAGCTGGCTGGCGACCCTGTGCGCGGTCGCGACCGCGACCGCGTGGGGCCTGCCGAACTCGATGGTCGCGCAGGTCGCCACCTCGCGGCTGCTGTACGCGATGGCCCGCGACCGGCAACTGCCCGCGTTCCTGGCGAAGGTGTCGATCCGCCGCAACGTGCCGATCAACGCCACCCTGCTCACCGGCGCCGTGTCCCTCGCCCTCGGCCTCTACATGGCCACCCGCGCCGACGGGATCACCCTTCTGTCGTCGCTGATCAACTTCGGGGCGATGGTCGCCTTCCTCGTGCTGCACGTCTCCGTGGTCGTGCACCACCTCATCCGCCGGCGCAGCCGTAACTGGCTGGCGCACCTGATCATGCCTGCGATCGGGTTCGCGATCCTCGCCTACGTCGTGGTCAACGCGAACATCGCCGCCCAGCGCCTCGGCCTGGCCTGGCTCGCCCTCGGCGTCATTGTTCTCGCTGGCCTGTACCTGTCCGGTCGCCGACCCGTCCTGTCGGGCCTGGCGCCGGCGCAGCCGCAGCCGCGTGACGTGGAGCGGGTGTGATCGACGTGGACCCGATCATCTACCGTCCCGCCCGCGACGAGTTCGCCTACACCTTCGGCGGTCGGATGCCGGTGGCCCACGTCCGCTCCGGCGACGTGCTGCAGGTGCACACCGAGGACTGCTTCGCCGGCCTCGTCCGGGGGCCGGCGGACCTGCCGTCGCGGGTGTGCCGCATGCCGTACCTGAACCCGGTGTCAGGGCCGTTCTTCGTCGAGGACGCCGAACCCGGCGACACCCTCGCCATCCACCTCGCCGCCATTACGCCTGCCCGGGACTGGGGTGTGTCGTCGACGTTCCCGCACTTCGGGGCGCTGACCTTCACCTCCCACACCGCGACCCTTCAGCCGCCCCTCGATGAGCGGGTGTGGGTGTACGACATCGACCGGCAGTCCGGCACGGTCCGCTTCCGCGCCACGGAAACCGATCACTACGTGGATCTGCCGCTGGACCCGATGATCGGCACGATCGGTGTCGCCCCTGGCGGGTTCGAGGCCCGCTCGACGATCGTCCCGGACGTCCATGGCGGGAACCTCGACACCCCTGAGCTGCGCCCCGGCACCACCCTCTACCTGGGGGTGAACGTGCATGGGGCGATGCTCGCCCTCGGCGACGGGCACGCCCGCCAGGGCGAGGGCGAGGCCTGCGGGGTCGGCGTGGAGATCGCCACCGTCACCACGCTGACCATCGAGGTGATCAAGGGTGTGTCGACGGTGTGGCCGCGGCTAGAAACCGACCGCGAGATCATGTCTATCGGTTGCGCCCGACCCCTGGAGGACGCCTACCGCATCGCGCAGCGCGACCTGATCGCCTGGACGGCCGAGTTGACCGGCCTGGACGACCTCGACGCGTACCAGCTGGTGTCGCAGGCGGGTAGGGCGCCGATCGGCAATGTGTGCGACCCGAACTACACCGTCCTGGCTGCGATCGACAAGGCGCTGCTTCCCGCATCCGCGCCGGTCGGCGGGTACGGCGCGTTGCACGCGCGGCTGCGGCAGTGCGCCGCCGAGCTCCGGTAGAAGGGGGTGGACGTCTGATGACGCGTGTTCCTCAGTTGCCGTTGCGCGACGAGTTGTTCCTGCTCGGCCACGACGACGACACCGGCCACCCGCACATCCACCGCCAAGCCCTCGCCCTCGGCCTGGCCGGCGCGGTCCTGATCGACCTGTTCCTCGCCGGCCGCATCGCCCTCGACGGCACCGATGACGACAGCCATCCGGTCGGGGAGCAGCGGCTGTGGCTGCACCTCGACCGGCCGGTCGGGGACCTGATCGCCGACACTGCTCTCGATTCGATCCGCTACGCCCACCCCGTCCCAGCCCTGCGCGGGTGGCTACGCGGGTTCGCCGACGACCTGTACGACCGCACCCGCGCCGGCCTGCACGCCGGGGGGATCCTGCGCCACGACGTCCGCCGCCGCCTCGGCGGCCTGGCCCGCACCGACCGGTACCGGCCCTCCGACCTCAAGTGGCCCGTCGTCGCCCGCGCCCGCCTGCACTACATCGCCAACGGCCGCAACCAGCCCGACGACCACACCGCCGCCCTCGCCGGCCTCGTTGCCACCCTCGGCCTGACCAGCCACCTCTACCTCGCCGACGACATCGCCGCCCTCACCGCCCAGCTGCGCGCCATCGCCGCCCAGCACCACCGGCCGGTCCGCGACATCACCGCCGCGGTCGACGCCGCCGTCGGTGACCTCGCCACCGCCGCCTACCGATAGCCCGCCGAAGGATGCCCACCACCATGGACCCGAACGTTCGTATCCGGGCCGCCCGCTGGGCGGATAAGGACACCGTGGCCGCGCTGATCGCCGACGCCCTGCACGACAGCCCGCTCGCCGCCTGGCTGACACCCGAGCCGGGTTCGCGGCGGCAGGTGCTGACCGGCGTCGCCGCGATCTGGGTGGAGCACGCCCTGTTCTTCGGCGACATCCACCTGACCGATGACCTCGCCGCCGCCACGGTCGGCTTTCACCGCTACCGGCCCATCCCACCACCGGCCAACCACCACCGCCGGCTCGCCGAAGCCGCCGGCGCGCACGCAGACCGCTTCACCATCCTCGACGAGCTCCTCGCGCAGCGGCAGCCGACCGAGCCGCACTACCACCTCGCGATCCTCGCCGTGCGTCCCGACGCCCGGCGCGCCGGCCGGGCGACCGCGTTGCTGGCCCACCACCGGAGCCGCCTGGACCGCGTCGACCTGCCGTCCTGGACCACAGCCCTGCCGGTCGGTGAACGGCTGCTCGCCCGCCACGGCTACAGCGCCCGGGCGGCCGTCACCCTGCCCGACGGGCCGACTTTGCACCCGATGCGCCGCAACACCCGCAGTGCCATGCCGGTCGACCCCGCCCGCCCAGCCGGGAGCCGCTGGCAGGACCTGCTCGCCTAGCCCCACCATCGGCAAGCTAACCGAACACCCGAGCACCGCATCCTCGACAGGCACCCACCAGACGATGGCCTTTCCCCGCAAGTACCCAGCCGAGCTCATCGACGCCGCCGTCCAACGCGTCGCGGACACCCGCGCCGTCAAGGCGTACGGCGCGGTCACCGCCGTCGCCCGCCAGCTGCACCTCGACCCTCGCCTGGTGCAGAAGTGGGTCAACAAGGCCACCACCCCAGATTCGCCCGCCAGCCCACCAGCCGACGGGTCGGCGTCGCACCTGTCGCCGGGACTCCTGCGCTGCGTGTTCTGCGGCCAGCCGATGAACCACTCCGACCTGGCTGGTGCCGGGCAGGGCTACGAGTGCGGGCCCGGCTGCCGGCCCCGGCCCTTGAAGGCGGATGCCGTCGCGGATGCCGTCGGGCGGGCCATCCTGCGCCACGCCGCCCGGATCGTTCCCGCCGCCGGCGCACCGGCATCCCCGCAGCTGGCTGCCGTTCACGCCCACCGCGTCCTGGCCCGCGTCACCGTCGGGGTGACCGCCCGCGACATCACCCTCACCTGGCGCCCCGCGCCCGCGCTCCCGCCCGAGCAGCGCGACCGCCAACTCACCCGGCACGTCACCGCCGCCCGCGCCGTGGCCCTACGCGATCCGCTGCGCGCCTGCCAGCTCCTGCGCGACGGTCTGCGCGGCGTCGACCCCGCCACCGCCCCCGCCGACCCTGCCAACGCGCACGCCGCCACGCTCCTGGCCGAACTTCACCTACGCCTCGGGCGCCCCGCCGAGGCGTCTCTCTGGGCCGCCTACGCCCACCACAGCACGGCCCACCTGCACGGGCCTACCGAACCGCGCGGCCTCGACGCCCTGCATCTCCTCGCGCTCGCCCACCGGCGGGCCGGACACCCTCAACGCGCCCACCACCTCTACCGGCAACTCGCCGACCGCCTCACCGCCGTCGAAGGCCCGCACGCCCACCGAACCCTCGCCGCCCACGCCGGCACCGCCTTGGTCCTGCACGACCTGGGCCACTGCCACGCAGCCCGCGTCCTGCTCGCCGACACCATCGCCACCCACCGACGCCACCACCCCGGCCACCCCGCCGCCGGCCGCATGACCCAACACCTGACCCGCATCTGGGACGATTGCGCCGGCCGGGGCCACCACCACGACCAGGACAGTTGAACCGGCGCCCCAGCCCTTCAGGAAGATCCAAACGAGGGGCGAGCGACGCAGCCGGCCGTACCCGCTTCGGGTAGCCTGTGGGTCTGCGGGCCGTTAGCTCAATGGCAGAGCTGAGGACTTTTAATCCGTAGGTTTGGGACTCAAGCACCAGAGCCGAATCTCATCAGCGTTCCGCATGGATTCTCTTTATAAACAGGCAGGTCAGCCAATTCGCATGACCGCAGCGACGACTCCTCAAGGCCAGTGTCCGCATTGTTGATCACCGTTACGCATGTAGAAGCAGGGTGCGGACCAGGGACGGACCAGGGCGGGATCGGCCGGAGCGCCGAAGTAGGTTCTTGCCTTTACGACTTGGTGCGCGATAGCTGAGTGACCCGCGCCGATCATGAGGGTGGCCGTGCGGCACGATCATGATTGTGACGTCAAGACCAGGCCGCACGGCCATGTCGCATCGTATCTTCACCGGTATCCCACGACGCAGACTGGCCAAGCTGATCGCCGAACTGGCCGAGCCGTGGACCGCTCAGCAGGAGTCCCGGCTCCACGATCGACGCGGCCGGGACCGGCTCCGCGCCGAAGGCGCCGGCCCGAACCACGACCTGCCGTTCACCGACCGGGTCATCGCCACCCTGGTCGTGCTGCGTTTGCAGCTACCGCACGCCGCGCTGGCCCTGCTCTACCGGGTGGACCGGTCCACGATCACCCGAGCCGTCGGCGAGGTCCGTCCGCTGCTGGCCGCCCGCGGGTTCGCCGTGCCCGGCAAGCCCGGCGTACGGCTGCGGACCCTGGCCGACGTGTTCGCCTACGCTGCCGCCGAGGGCGTCGAACTGCGTATCGACGGCACCGAAGTCCAGGTCCGCCGCCCGAAAGCAGGCAGACCCGGCAGGCGCGCGTTCGTCTCCGGCAAGAAGAAACAGAACACCGGCAAGGCCACCGTGATCAGCGACGACAAGGGCCGGCTGCTGTGGTGCGGCGCGGTCCGCCCCGGACGCATGCACGATGTCACCGCCCTGCGCACCGAGGGCATCGAAGACCTCCTGCAGCAGTACCCCCAGGTCAAAACCCAGGTCGACTCCGGCTACCAAGGCCTGGCCCGCGACTACGCAGACCAGGTCACCGCCCCGCCGAAGAAACCCGGCAACACCACCGACGACACCCAGCACGCCGCCTACGAGACCGCCCGGCACGCCCAGTCATCCCAACGGACCTGTGTGGAACACGCCATCGCCGAACCCAAGCAATGGCGACCACTACAGCGCTATATCGGACGCCGCGACCACTTCGAAGACACCATCCTCGCCATCGCGGGACTGGTGTCCGACCGCGCCGCCGAACGGTGAACCACACCCACCGAACCGCCCACGCGAGCCTGACCAGACATCAATCGCGCACCAAGTCGTTAGATTGATCGCGTTCGCCCCCATGCCGCTCTGCTGTGCGTAGTGCAAGATCACAGCGAGTTAGCCACAGTGTCCTTGCCTGAGCCCGGGGGACTGTAAAAAGAACGGTGTAACTCCTGATCAAGGAGACGCACCTGATGACCATGACGACTGACGCCGTGGATACTGCCGCGGTGGCGAAGAAGCAGCAGCAGCCTGGCCTGCCGGCCGGGGCGAACGACGACCTGATCGGCCAGCTCGTCGAGCAGGCCCGGACCTCGGGCCTGCAACTGACCGGTGAGGGCGGGCTGCTGCAGCAGCTGACCAAGCGT
>NZ_JBNCKT010000132.1:0-13703 GCF_049841675.1 Micromonospora sp. DT4 | reverse complement strand
ACAGGGGAAAGCCGACGCGCGTCCCGCACCGTAACGCCCATACACCCCAAACGATCACAAACCATTTGGGTTACGGGCCAATATCGCCTTCGTCGACGAGTTCACCACAACGCTCTCCGCCGCCGGTCCGCTCTACGTGAACCTGTACCGGTGCACGGTCTGGGACAGCACCTCGTCCGAGAACACCGTCCAGCGGCAGATCTTCGAGGTCCTCGCCAACACCTACCCCGGCATGTTCAGCACGGTTGTCGGCGCACCGGACGTGTGGCTCGCGCTGCGGTTGACCAGGCTCACCGATCACATCGTCACCACGCTGCTTGAGCAACACGAGCGCTACCAAATCCACCGCCGCAGCACACCGGCGTAGCGGCCACGACACTCCTCGGCCGGGGCCACCCCCGAACCCGGTGCCGCCGGCCTCGATTTCCAACACGAAAAGCGGACGAGCACCCGGGCGAAGTCCTCGCTCGTCTGGGTGCTCGTCTCCACCGGGTCTCCGGCCCGAGATTCCCACGAACCCGATCGCGCCGCCGAACTGGTCGGCGCCCGACCTGAGCACCGAGCACCGCTCCGCGTAGCCGAGCACGGCTACGCGCGCTCTTCCCGCCCGCTGTGGCGCACCACTGCCGCCGTGCGCCCCGGGAAGGGGCGCGCGGCGGCTTCATCTCGCCAAGGAGTTTCCATGTCGACCTCGACACGCATTGCGATCCGCCAGACGCTGACCGGCCACCCCCTGCCGGAGCTGGGCGGATACGACTTGATCACGCCGGGAACCGCGGGTATCGGTTGCACGCTGACCGCGGCCACCGTCGGAGGTGCCCGATGACCTCACCCGCTCGCACGGCCAAGCCGAAGGCCAAGCCCCGCCCCTGTTTCGGGCCGGTCCTGACCCTGCTCGCGGCCGAGCCGCACCGCGCGTTCTCCATCGGCGACCTCGGCAAGGAACTGCCGGGCAGGTCCTCCGGGGCGATCGGCTCCGTCCTGAACCGCCTCGTCGACCGCAAGTGGGGCCACCATGTCCGGTGGGTCACCGCGCCGGTACACCATCACCGCCGAGGGCATCGACGCATACAAGGCAGGGGCTGGCGCCAGCCGCGCCCCCAAGGCCACCTGCGCCGAAGCCGACCGACTCCTGCACCTGTCGACCCCCGGCACCGCGCGCCTGCTAGTCGTCGTCTCAGACGGCCACTACGTGAACCCGGAGCAGAGCCAGGCCACCATCAACCGACTCCACAACACCGGCTGCGCCATCCTCTGGCTCGCGTCCGACAACAAACACTGGTCGTCCAAGGTTTACGACAACACCACCACCATCACCGTCGACGACCCCACCATCTGCATCAACCTCATCGGACAATCGGCGATCGAGGCCCTGACCAAGGCCTAACCAGCGCCCGCCGCGGGCGGGACCCCGGCCACACCGGCCAGCAGGAGCGGCTCCCGACACGGTTCCTCGGGAGCCGCTCCTCACGCCCCGCGCTGGTGTCGGGTCCGTCGCCTCGCGATTCCCGGTCGGCGAGGGTAGTCCGGCGGCAGGTATCGGTAGACCGACCGCAGTGACTTGCCGATTCTCTCGGCGATCAGCTCAGGGTCCAGGTTCGGCTCCTTGCGCAGCCAGTAGGCCACTGCCTGCGCGGTTCCCCGGGGCACTTGCGCGTCTTCGTCGTCGTTGACGTCGTCGCCGGCAGCATTCTGATCGCCGCGGTCCGTCTCCTCGTCGGCGTCTGCGCCGGGGACGTCCTTGTCGTGCCTGATCCTGTCTGCCGGGTTCGCGTCAGCGGGGTCGTCTGGGGACCGAGCTTCAGGAGGGCCGGCGTCGCGGCTCTCGACACTCTGCTCGAGGCGGCTCGGGGCCGGTAGAGGGTTGTCCTCTGGCTCCCGTTTCGGCTCCTGCCGGTCATCGCGAGGCGTGTGCGCCACCGACGCGGTGGACGCTCGCGGCGCACAGCGCGCGGGGTCAGGCGCCGGCGGTGCGTCGATGATGCGCGCCGGCCTGGACCAGCGACGGCGGCGCCGGGCCCGGCGGGCCGTCATGATCCGCTCGGGGGCGAGGTCGGCGGCCAGAAGCATGGTCAGCGTGTTGTAGTCGGCGGTTGCCGCGAGGCGTGCGGCGATCTCGTCCAGGTCGTACACGTGCACGGCGATGTCGGCGGTGGTGGGATCCACGGCGGCTCTGATCTTGCGATGGAGCACCTTGGCGATGGCGGTGTCGCGCTGTCGGCGGGCGATCTCGTCGCGGGCCGCGGTCAGGGACTCATACAGGTCGAGGCCGTCTTCTTTGGCCATGGACCGCGCCCGGGAGGTGATGACGGGGTGGCGGAGCCAGTGTCCGAACACCTCGTAGGCCGGGGGTGTGGGCGGCAGGCCCCCGGTGACGCGCAGCCGGTCCCGGCGCTGGTTGCCGGCGTGCATCAGCCAGACGAGGTACCCGAGGGCGGACATGCCCGCGTAGAAGCCGCCGACCAGGTGGTCGGGGTGGGCGGCCCAGTTGAAGGTGACGGCGCCGGCGGCGATCGCGGCGGACAGCAGGCGTGAGGTGATCGCCTGCTCGCCGAGGCGGCGACGCACGTCGGCGTTGGCCATCACGACCACGCCGCCCAGTTCGAGCGCCGCGACGGCTGGCACCGCGACGATCACCGGGACGCCCAGCGTCTCGACGACGCCGGTGACCTGTCCGACGAGGGCGACCAGCAGCACCAGCGCGTAGAACGCCTGGCGCATCCAGGCGGCGCGCCGGACGGCGGTGGCCAGGTCGACGTCCAGCTCATCCCGACTCGTCGGGGAGGTGGCATACCGGCGTGCCGATCCGGCGTGACGGCCGCTTCCCGGGGCGGGACCGCTGGCGAGGACGGCTGCCGGCGGCGGACGCAGGGCACCGTTGTAGCCGCCGATGACCGCGTACGGGCTGTCGCCGGGTGCGGGCTGATCGTGTGGGCTGCCGCGGCCTGCCGCGGGCGCTGCCGGAGGATGAGATGTCACGGCCGTTGTCCGCCGTCACGGGGATGCGGCGTGCGATCCGGCCGTTGCCGGCGCAGGCCGGCGACGAGCCGGTCGGCGAGTTCGAGGGTGTCGTCGCTGGGGTCGGCGTCGATCTCCTCGAGGCGGCGGATGAGCGTCCGGCGCAGGGCACGGATCTCGTCGAGGTGTCCCAGCGCGGCCTGGACGCGCATCGCCTGCTGGTAGAGGACCTCGGCGTACGGGTCGTGGCGGATCGCGGCTTGTAGGACTGCCAGGGCTCGTGTCGGGTCAGCGGTCGCGGCGGCGAGGGCGAGGTGGGCGTCGAGGGCTTGGCGGCGGATGCCCTCGCGGTGGGACTCGATCCACTCGTAGCCGTACCCGTCGGCGAGTGCGCCGTCGTAGGCGTCGATAGCGCGTTGCAGCGCGATGGCCCGTTCGGCGTGGGTGCTCGCGCGCTCGGCGTCGCGCAGCGCGTCGCGCATCCGCCACAGGTCGGTGTCGATCGCGGACCGGTTGAGGGTGTAGCGGCGTGGCGGGTGGGTGAGGTAGTCGGCGGGTCCACCGGTGTGGGCCAGGGCCTTGCGTAACGCGGACACGTAGGTGTGCAGGCGGTGTGGCGCCTTCGCTGCCGGGGCGTCGGGAAGCAGGTCGTCGAGGATCTGCTCCTGTGAGGCCTCGCCATCGTGCACGACGAGGTAGACCAGCAGTTCGAGGGCTTTCGCCCGCAGCGGCACGGTCGTGTCCCTCTCCACGATGCGGGCACCGCCGAGGACCCGCACGCCGACGCGTCCGCCGCCAGGGGCGCCCTGCTCGTCTCCCGCTGGGTGCGGTTCGTCGCCGGGGTGATCGCGTGGCTCGCTCGGGTGTGCGAGGGCGGAGTTCGTGTCGATGAGCACCGGCCCGTCGGCGTATTCGCTATCGGGGGGCTCGGCTCCGCCGGTGACGACAACGTCGCCTTCGGCCGGTTGTGGCTCCTGACCGGTGACGAGCTGCGGCGTTGCGGTCGGTGCCGGCGCTCGCCGCTCACCGGTCTGCGTCGCGGCGAGCGCGGCGAGCAGGTCGGTTGTCTCAGGTGGGGTGAGGACGGACAGGCGGCCCGTGTCGGCGCGGTGAGTACTGTGCGGCGCGGCAGTCTCGTCACGTTGGGGCGTCGCGCTGCCGCTGTCGCCGGGGTGCCTGTCGGCTGCGGGCAGTGGTGCGTGTTGCGCGGGTGCCGGCGGCGGGGTTTCGCCGGTGTGCGACTCGGCGAGGACCCGCAGCAGGTCGGTGGTCTCGCTCGGGTTGATGACGGTGAGGCGGCCGACGTCGGCGCGATGACGGCCGTGCTCGTTCGCGTCGCCGTCGGCGGGGCTCGTGGAGCCGTCCTCGGCGACGACGATGGTGTCACCGTCGGGCCAGGCGCCGAGCAGGACGCCGTGGATGTCAAGTCGCTGTCCCTGGGTGAGCAGTGCGGCGATGTGGGCGCGCTCATGAGCCGCGGTGGTGTCGGCGATCAGCACGATCGGCGGCAAGGGTTCGGCCATCGGGTCCTGGTCCCGCAGATCGGCGATGGTGTCGACCTCGTAGTCGGCGCACATTCGCGTACGGTGCAGGGTCTGCTCCTCCAGAAACGCCAGAGCGTCGGTGAGCCCGCTGGTGACGGTCAACCGCGTGGTGTGCACCACCGTGACGGCGGCGGCGCCCAACAGCGTGGCGAGGTGGTCCGAGGCGACGACGACGTGACCACGGCCGCCGGGGTCGTCCAGCCCGCCGACGGCGAGGGCGGACACCAGCACGCCTCGGGCCGCTGCAGCGGCTCCCGGACCGATCAAACCGAGCCCCGCGGCTGGCCACACTTCGATCACCGGGCTGGCCAGCGCAGGCACGACAGGCTGCGACACGTCGGCGAGACTGTTGGATAGTCCGTCGTTGGCCGCGTCTGTCTGGTCAGGGTAGGGATCCACGACGAGTTCGTCGACAGGGGGGCCGGGAATCGTCTCCGGGATCGGCGTCAGCGCCCGTAGGCCGCGACGGATTCGGGTGACCACCGCTGGCATCGCCGCGACGCCCGGCTCGTCCAGGTGCGGGCGCGATGTGGGTGGCCGGGGAGTGTAGCGGCGTCGGCGGTGTGCCCAGACGAGGGCGACAGCGGTGAGGACGGCGGCGACGAGCCCCATGTCGAGCCAGCTGCCCGTGCCCAGCGACACGCCTGGCCTGGGCCGCGGTGCCGGAGTCGGACTCGGCCGCTCGTCGGCGGTGCCGGGGCTGGGTACGGCGGCCGGTCCGGACGCCGCACGCTGATCGCCTGGCCCGCTCGCGGGCGGTGGCGCGGACTCCACCACGCCGTCGTCTGCCACCGTCCCGCTCGGGCTGCCAGGTGAGTCCGATGGAGCCTTCGGGGCCGGCTTCGAGGTGGGTGCCGGCCGGGCCGAGGGACGTGCGGCCCGGCTCGGGGCGTCAACGGCGGGGGGTAGGCGCAGTGTCCAGCCCGGGTAGATGAGGTCAGGATCGCGAAGTGTCCCACCGACGTGGGGAAATCGGCTGCCACGGTTGGCGGTGAAGATCTCGGGCCAACGGTCCGCGTCTCCGAGGCAACCTCGAGCGATGCTGGACAGCGTGTCACCGCGTCGCACCGTGTACGTGTCCTCCGTCCGGTCATCGGCCATGGACCGAGTCGTGACGCGGTCGTCGACGTCGGCGGGTGCGGTGGCTGCTGGCCTCTGCGCGGCGGCCGGACGGGCCGGCTGCGCGGAGGCGGCTGTGGTCACGTCGGCGTGGGCGGGCGACGCGGCAGCCGCCGTGCTGACGGCGGTCGCTCCCAGGACAGCGGCCGTGAGGCCCTGCATCGGTCCTGGCAGGTGGAGCCGCGGCAGCCACCGTGACATCCGCGCGACCTGGGCGTACACGCGAGCCGTGATCGCGGCGGCAAGTAGTCCCCACAACAGCCACGCCGTGACGTAGACGACGCCGGAGAGGAAGCCGCCGTTGAGGGGCTCCTCGATCCACTCGCGGAGCAGGACCGCCCACGAACCCTCCGGGCGCGGCCACCTGCCGACGCGGACAAGCGTGACCGGCACAGCGACGACCAGCAGCGCGACCGCTGACGCGTGAGCGGCCGAAGCGATCCTGGCTCTCATCGCCCCTCCCAACTGCCGTGTGCGGGAACCCTGACGTGGACCGGCAGGGAGCCGGCCCCGGCACCACCATGAGGCGCTGACCGCAGATCGACCGTAGGGCGAGCGGCGGGAAACGACGCGGCTGCGCCGGCTGACAGGACCTCACACGACCTCACACGACCTCACAACCGCAGCTCACGGCCGGTCGACAGTTCAAGATGGTGCGGCCGGCGGCATCCGAGGAGAGCCAGAATCCGCTGTTGTCGGTAAGCGATTCCGGCACGTGGTACTCGCGCTATTTCGGCACGCTCGTCCGAGCGTCAGAGGAGTTGCCACGATTGCAGCGGCCACGTCCGGCATCGCGGCAATGGCCTCCTTGCACGGTGCCGGCCGTGCGACCTGATCAGTCGAGGCGCCAGCGATGAGTCGAGGAGCAGCACGACGCCGTTGGCCTCGGTGCGGATCGGACTTTTCCAGAACAGGCCGTGCTGCCCGGCGGGGTCCTGCGGTGCGGCGATCCGCCGGCCATGCCACCGGGCTCGAGCCACCTGCGCTCGTTTGACGACCGCCGGTTGCGTTACCGGCTGAGGTTGACGGGCTGGCCCGGGATGGTTGTCGTGAGGGCAGTGTCGTGGGGAAGGATGCCCGCTGCGGCGAGGCGGCGGGCGTAGCCCTCCCGCGTGTGGTCGGCCGCGTCGTGGTCGCCGAGGGCGATGAGCGCGTCGACCACGCGGGCGTGCAGGTCGGCGTTGTACGGGTCGATGCGGATGCCGGCCTGCAGCCACGCGATGGCCTGCCGGGCGTCAGGGGCGCGGCTGGCCAGGGCCGCGTGGGCGTCGATGACGTGCCGGCGTGCGGCCTCGCGGATGGGACCGAGCCAGGGCCAGCTGCGCCGGGCGGCGAAATCTGCGGGGTAGGCGTCGATGACAGTCTTCCAGGTCGCCGCGTCGGCGGGCGTGACGGCGGTGGTGGCGTCGCGAATCGCGTGGTGGAACCGCCACAGGTCGACGGTGACGCAGGCGGGATCGAAGCGGTATCGGTCGTCGTTGTGCTCGATGATGCTCACTCCGGCTGCGGACCGGACGGTGGCGCGTAGCTCGCTCAGAGTCGTGTAGAGACGGCCGGTCAGAGAGCGGCGGGGCAGACCCGGCCAGATGGCGTCGGTCAACTGTCGGGTGTCGGCTCCGTCGGGGTGGGCGGCGAGGAAGACGAGGACTTGGATCGCAGCGGTGCGCCGGATGGTCAGGGGTCGACCATCGAGAAGCAGCATCGGCTCGCCCAAGACGCGCAACTCGAGCCGTCGGTGGTCCTCGCCCGAACGGACCTGGTGGCCCTTGCCGGTGGCCTGCCACCGCGGCGACCGGACAGGCAGGGCACCGTCGCCGAACGGGCCTGAGACACCCGGTTCCGGTGGCGACGGGTCGGGGTGGGCGAGAATGGTGAGCAGGTCAGTGGCCGTGACCCGGGTAAGGACGCAGATCCGTGGCCCGGGTCGCCCGCCGGCGTCCAGGTGGTTGGTGTGACCCAAGGGGTCGACCTGCCAGGTGTGGCCGGCCGACCATGTCCCCAGCACGGCCACGGCGGCGGCGTCGATCGCCAGACGTGCCACGGATTCAGCGCTGTCCGTCGCGGCTGCCTCGTCGACGATGAGGACCGGGGCGCCGCGGCCCGCATCTGTCGTCTCGCGCAGGTGCCGTTGCGCGTGGTCTCGTCCGTCGAGGCCACGCTCGGTTGCACGGCCGGGGAAGAACCGCGACGCCTCCCCGAGCTTGTCGACGACGGCCAGCCCCGGCAGACGCCGCCCCAGCATGTCGGCGGCGGGGCCGAGCAACCTGGACAGGACGGGCCGAGTGACGACCACCGACACCCTCGGACGGCGTTGCCCGGCCAGCAGACTGGTGAGCAGCAGGCCTCGCGCCGCGGCTACGGCCCCCGCCCCGGTGAGCCCGACCCCTACCCGGGGAAAAGTCCCCCCTGTGGTTGGCACGCCGAGCAGCGACGCCCCCGCCGAAGTGGTCCCTGCCTTGGAAGGTGGTGGTGGGGGAGTGTCAGCGAGAGCCGCTTGCACGGCGGCGACGGTCGCGGGCAGCTGGACCAAGGCCGGGTCCTCGCGGCTCGGTTGACCGAGCTGGCGGGGCCGGTAGTCGCGGCGGCGACGGAGCCAGACCAACGCCGCGGCCGCGCTGACCTGTTCAGCCATCTCACGGGACATCCAGCCACCGGAGACGCTGATTCCGTCATCGTGCAGGACGCTCTCGAGCGGCGTGGGGATGCCGACGTCATCGAGGGATCCGGCCGCTACCGGCTGCGTGGCCGGCGGTGATGGTGTGGCGATCGCGTTGGAGGCGACGCCGAATACGGCCGCGCCGGCGATGCCACTGGCCGTGGCTTGCAAAGGTGTGGGCAGCGGCACGCGCCGCAGCCACGACACCGTCGCGCTCAGGCGGGCCACCACCCTGATCGTGACCGTGTAGGCGAGCAGGAGCCACACCATCCAGGCCGCTATGGTCAGCGCGGCGGTGAGAGTGTGTTCGGTCAGCGGGTCCCGCACCCACTCCCGAGCGGTCACGGCGGTCGGCCACCCTCGTAGAGGTGGTCCGACAAGGTAGAGCAGCACGACCGGAGGACCGGCCAGAAGGCTGAGGACGAACAGCAACGACACCAGCTGCCGCGGCCACCGCATGTCACCCGCCTCCACCCGGTGAGACACCCGCCCGAGCAGGGCCCGTGGACGGTGCGGCGAGAGCAGGCGGTGCAGGGCGCAGGACACGGCTCCACAGCCGAGTAGCCCACCAGATCGCGACAGCGATGGCGTAGATGACGCCGAGCATCCCCGCGGCCCGGCTACTGACGACCGCCGCGCAGATCACCGACACCGGAGCGGCGAGGATGAGGCGGAACACCAGGGGTGTCACCACCGCCATGACCACGGCGACGCCGAGGAGGAAACCACCGACACGACCGGCGGTGTCGATCCACAGGACCCGGTCCGGCCACCGCTCAGCGGTCAGGGAGTACTGGATCAACCCCATGCCGAGCGCGGCGGCAACGATGGAACCCGTCGGCGCGGTCAGCAACGCCGACCAGCCGCCATGCGGGGCACGCCACTGCCGGGCGGCGACGACCGCCATCGCCACAGCCATCACCGACACCGGCGCGACCGGCCACAACGCCCACCTGAGGTACGCACCGACGGGCACACCGAAGTACTGGCTGGTCGCCACCGCGTACAGGCCAGCGATCGCCGCGCCGAGGGACACTGCGGCCAGGATCCCGACGCTGACCCTTCCCCCTTCGGTCCGGGTGCCAGGCGTAGGACTGCGGGCGGCGATCAGCGAACCGAGGACCGTGCCCGCCGCCAGGCATGCCAGCAGAGCCATCACCGCCGCCATCGTGAACTCGCCCCAGTTCACATCCACCGAGTAGTAGTACACACCGAGCACCTCGTGCTGCTTAGCGGTCAGCAGGCACTGCCAGATCAGGGCCAACGACGCGAAGCCGGGCACCGCGATCGCCACCGCCCGCCGCACGGGCGGCACCGGCACCTGCACCCGCTCGACCACCGCAGTATCGACGGCACCAGCATCAGCAGCACCCCGAGCAGCCACAAATCCCGGCTCGGGCACGACCACGGGTACGGCGCCGGTGTGCTCGGCGATCGCCGCCGCCAAATGCGGTAGCTGGACGCTGCCGCCCACACAGTAGACACCGGCGAGGTCGCCGACCGTGAGTTCAGCGGCGGCGACCACCTCCTCCGTCAACCGCGCCACGCGAGCCGCCACCGGCCGGACGGCCTCGTCGAGCATCGCGCTGTTCGCAATCACCGGCGGCCGGTCCGGGAGCGGAACCGTGACAGCCGGATGGCTCACCAACGCTTCCTTGGCCACCCGAACACTGTCCGCCACCGACGCCCACGATGCACCCTGGCCCTCTCCCGTCGACGCGCCGACGAGGGCATCGGCGAGCGCGTGATCGACCGCCGCGCCGCCAGCCGCGGCGTCGGCGAGAGTCGCGAGGACCTCGAACCCAGCCGGCCCACGGCGCAGCACCGTCACCTCCGCAGCCGCGCCGACGTCACACACGACAAGAAACGCACCGACCGACACCCGCACACCAACGGTGAGCAGATACTCGCCGACCGCCACCGGAGCCTCCACCAGACGCGGCTGCGGCAACCCCGCCCGGTGCGCGACCTGCCGCATCCAGGTCCGCCGCCGAGGCCCCCACCCCGCCGGCACCACCATCCGCACATCCCGCACCGGCTGACCAACGACCCGCTCGGCTTCGACCGCGACCCTGCGCAGCGGCGACGCCGCCACCTCGAGCGCCTCGCCGCCAGCGTCCCCCGCCGTCGCACCTTCGACCGGATGGCGCGGCCCCGGAATGAGCGCCCCAGACTCATCCCAAGCAGACTGCCCCTTTGCGGGCACGTACGACGCGCTGGTCAGGTACGAAGCCCCGTCGAACGACAACACGTGTGCACTGCCGTCGTCCCACGCGAGGACACCTCGGGTTCCGGCGCTGCCACAATCGATCGACAACCGCACTTCCCCCGCCCCCATGCCCACAGTCAAACATGAGGATCACATTCACGTCACCTGCCAAGCCTGCCCGGTGGGCTACGCGGCGCTGGCCAGTTGCTGCGGTGGCTCGCCGAGCACTACGTGTTGTCCACCGTGCTGCGCAAGCTGCGCGGCTACGAGCAGCTCGCCACCTACGGGCCGCGGTACCCGGTGCTGCTGCGCGTCCCCGGCCGCCGCCGAGAACACCACCTCCTCGACGCCCTCGCCGGAGTGCCCACCGCCATGCCCATCGCCACTGGCCTCCACAGCGAGCGTCCCGCCGGGCCTGCCTGGACCCTCACCACCGACCCCGAGTCTGCGCCGCTGGCTACACGAACTTCCCTCCGACCACGGCCCGGACAACCCGACCACCAACCCGCACCGCTTCCCCGACACCGACCCCAGCGGCCCCGCCGACCCGGAGCCCTGACATTCACCCTCACCGCACGGGGGGAGGGAGGCGGGCTGCCCACCGCTCGTGGGCGGCTGTGAGACCGACCCGATCTCAGAGTCCCACCGCCCCTCACCCGCAGAACCGGGCGACCACGAACTGGCAGGAGCTGAACCTGCCCCGACCACGAACCGGGGGCGTCATCCCCGCCACGGTCCGCGACGCCTACCACGCCACGCACTGACCCCGGTCCCACCGTGCCGCCCGGCGAGATTGCCGGGCGGCACACCTGTGCGCGTCCCCGGAGTCCCGCAGTACGGGCAGACGACTTGATCAATGCCCGATTCGAAGCGTGGATCAGTGCACGCGCCTCACTCACCAACCCCTGCCCACGGCAGGAGAAGGGGGCCACGCGCCCATGAACACCACCCCAACCGACACGACCACCGGTACGGCCATAACACCGCAGCCGGCGCCCAGCGTGGCGAAGGTTCTCACCGCGCTGCACCGCCTCGGCGAGGCAAGCGCCGCCGCCATCGCCATCGAAGCCGGCCTCGGCTACTCCACCACCACCCCGAAACTGCGCACCCTGGAAACCGCCGGACTGGCCGAACCGACTCGCAGCGACACCGGACGCAGCCTGTGGCGGCTGACCGATACCGGCCGCGCGCACGCCGAACAGGGCGACGGTCACGGCCAGCCCGAGCCGGAGCCCGCCCTGCGCGACGCCGCGGCAGAACCCGGGCCGTGCGGCGACGACCCGCAGGAAACCGGAGAGGCTACCGGGCAGGACTACGACCAGCGACCAGCCCCCGAAGCCCTCGCCGACGGGCAGCCCGATGCCGCCGAAGTGCCGGCATCGCCGGCTCCTGGCGACGTCGAGGCGGCAGCCGACGGAGCAACCGAAACCGACGACGAGACCGACGAGGGCGGGGACGGCGACCGCTCGACTGCCGAACCCGAGGTGCCGGTCACAACCGACGAAACCGACCCGGCCACCGGAACACCTCCAGCGAACGAGGCGGACCCCGGACCGGCCACACCGGATGAGTCTCCCACTGGCACGGCCACCGACAGCACCACCAGCGCCCCCGTCACGGAAGGATCACCTGCGGCACCGGCGGCAACTGAGGCGACTGGCGAGGCGGCGGAGGCCCCTACCCGGCGGGCATCGGGCACGCTGCGCGGCGCGATCCTCGACATTCTCGAGGCCAACCCCGGCCAGCAGTACAAGGTCAGCGAGCTGTGCAAGCTGGTCGACCGGGCCAACGAGGGAACCGGCGCGAAGAAAGCAAGCGCCGGCGCGGTCCACAACGCCGCCGTGAAACTCGTCGAGGCCGGGCGGGTGGTCCTGGCCGCCGAGAAACCCGTCACGTTCGCCCTCACCGACCCCGCCGCCTGACCGACCCCGCCCTGCCGGTAGCCCGGGGGCGGGCGTCGAACTTCCCGGAACCACGCCCGCCCCCGGCGCTCCTTCACAGACAAGGAGCTCCCGAAGTGTCTCCCACCCTGTCCTCGATCGTCACCGCCGCCGGTGGAATCCTCGCCGGTCTCGCCCTCGCCGCAGCACTGCTGTGGCACCAGCAGCAGGCGTTGACCCGCGCCCGCTACGCCGCCGACCACGACGACACCACCGGCCTGCCCAGCCGGCGGGCCCTGCTCGCCGCCGCCAGCCGCGCCGCCCAGCGCGGTACCCCGTTCGGGCTCGTCCTACTCGACCTCGACCATTTTAAGGCCATCAACGACACCTTCGGCCACGAGGCCGGCAACGACGTCCTCACCGAGGTCGGCCGACGGCTGGCCGCCCTGCGGGGGGCCGGTGCGGCTCGCCGCGCGACTGTCGGGTGACGAGTTTGCCCTGCTGGTCACCGGTGGCGCCGACGACGTCGCTGCCGCCGCCCGCGCCGCCTGGCGGGCGGTCGGTCGCCACCCCGTCGACCTCCGTGAACACATCGTGGCTGTGCGCGCCAGCGTCGGACACACCACCGCCGCCCTCGGCGTCAGCCCCCGCACCCTCCTGCACCAGGCCGACATCGCCATGTACCAGGCCAAGAAGACGGGCGCAGGCGTCCACGGAGCCACCGCCACCACCGGCCACACCGGTCTGCCACCGGGCACTCGCCTGCGGGACCTGCGGCACCGCTGACCGCTCACGCAAACACAAGTCGACCTCGCGTCCGTCGACGGGCGCGAGGTCCTCACCGTGCCCCTTCTCCACCCCGCCCCCCGACTGCTTTCCCTGTACTCAGCGACGGCCGCCGAGAATCCATTAAGCCCAGTCGAGCCGTTCGGCGACCGGCCAGTCCCCACCCCGCGCCGCGGCGCTGCAACGGCCGTGGCCGGGCAGCGCCGCGCGCGGCCACCCCAACGACGTACCAGACCCCGCAGAGGCGGGCTGCCCGTCGCGTCTCGCGGGCCGGCAGCGGACGGCCCTCGGCACCGCTCCGCGACTTGACCATCCCACGCCATCGAAGCGTCCATGCATTGCGTCCCCAATGACCCGGTGGGCCAGGCCGGACGCGATACGACGCCGCCCATCACAAGGAGCTCATCCCATGCGATTCGGCACCGACAACGAACACCCCTTCGACACCGACAACCGCGCCTGGCGACGTCTCGGCGACGTCACCAGCGAACACTTCGACGTGATCACCTGGACCCGCGACCCGGACGGACGGCCGGTCCTGCTCACCCTGG
>NZ_JBNCKT010000131.1:0-13717 GCF_049841675.1 Micromonospora sp. DT4 | reverse complement strand
ACGTAGTGCTCGGCGAGCCACCGCAACAGCTGATGATCACGGGCGGTCAGCCGACGAAGCCGGTCCAGACGAGCAAGACGAGACGACGAACGAGAACCGGACGAAGAACCGGACGAAGAACCGGAAGAAGAGGCGGAAGGCGAGCGCGAGACCCGGTTGTTGGTGGGCACGATGGATGCTCCAAGCGGAAGAGGAGTTCCCTCCGAGGGGAGGGTGTCTGAGTTCGGTGAGGTGGTCACCGGAGGCCGGTGACCACCGGTGAGCGGCACTGACAGACCCGGACGGCCGGATCTGTCAGTGCCGCGCGGTGATCGGTGGTGAAGGGCTGGTGAAGCCCACACGGAAGGGGCGACCGGGACTCGGTTGACCAGTCTGTCGATCTCGCTCCGGTTGCCCTGCGGCGTTCAGGTGGTCGCCTTCGGGCCGCCCTTGGCCCGGGACCGGCGGTTGTCGTCGGGTCGAGCTGAGAACCGGTCGACGAGGTCGTCGATCGCGCTGGTGTCCTGCGCCGGCACCGCCTGCGCCGCGGCTCGTCGGATCACTGTCGCCTCGCCCACGATCGGCTTCGGCGGCCGGGTCTTGAGGGTGAACGCCGGTGTTTGCCGCCCACCGACGACGAGGCGCCCGACGGCGGTGTAGGCGTCCAGGTGGGTCAGGTCATGCTCGTCGAGTTCGGGCAGAGTGTGCCTGGCCAGGACCCGGGCGTCCTCCGGGGCGACGGAGAAGTACAGCTTGTTACGGGCATTCGCCGATGCCGCTGCCAGGAGGTCCTTCGGGAACTGGGCCAAGTCCTGGTGCGCGAGGACCATCGACAGCCGGTACTTCCGCGCCTCCGCCAACATCGAGTCCAGGCTGTTGGCCAGGGTCAGGAAGTTCTGACACTCGTCAATGATCAGGGTGGCATCCCGGCGTCTGTCGGCCGGCACGGCAGCGCGGGCGGTGGCCGCCTGCCACACCTGCGCCAGCACGAGCGAGCCGAGCAGCTTGCTCGTGTCCTCGCCCAGCTGGCCCTTCGGGATGCGCACCAGGAGCGCACCGCCGTCGAGGACCTTGCCCATGTCGAAGCTGGAACGGGGGTAGCGCATGGTGCGCTTGACGAAGTCCCGCAGCAGGAACGCCCGCAGGCGGGCCAGGACGGGGCCGATGACCTGGGAGCGCAGGGCCGGGTTGAGGTCGTCGTACCACTGCCAGAACCCGGACAGGCCGGCCGGATCGTCCAGGCCGACGGTCATCGCCGAGCGGAACTGCGCCGAGTTGAGCAGGGGTGGGATGTGCTGGAGGGTGACGTTGGCGTGCCGCAGCAGGGTCAGGCAGGCCACCCGCATGACGTCGTCCATCCGCGGCCCCCACGCCTTCGCGAAGATGTTCCCGAAGATCGACACGAGGTTGTCCACGACCAGGTCCGGGTCGTTGCCGGACAGCGGGTTGAGGGTCGGTGGGTTGGGCTGGTCGGGGTCGAACAGCACTACCCGGCCCGCGACGCTCGCGGGAAGCCGGTCGAGGATGTCGAGCACCATGTCACCGTGCGGGTCGATGACCACGGTGCCCCGGCCGGCCTTGATGTCCTCGACGGCTATGTTGACCAGCAGGGTCGTCTTCCCGGAGCCCGTCGATCCGACCACATGCATGTGATACCTCGCATCGGCGACGGACAGGGCCACCGCGTGGCCACCGACTTCGGCGTCGCCGAGGACCTTCATCCCGCGGCCGCCGGTCGGCACCGCCACCGGGGCGGGCATGGACTTCGCCCGCGCCCGATCCAACCCCGGAACGGCCAGATCCCGCGGCAGCGCCGCGAGGACGGCCAGCTCGGGGGTGGAGGCCAGGAACCCGGATCCGAGCCGCCGCGTGGCCAGCACGGCCACCGGCCGCGCCATCCGCGCCCGATGGGCGAGCCGGTTGCGGCCGGCGTACACGGCGAACGACGAGGCGACCGCGTCCGCGATGCCCCGCAGGCGGCCCTCCGGCCGGGACCCGCCGCGGTGGTTGTTCTTCGCGATGGCGTAGCGGATGCCGATCGTCCACAGCGGGTGGGCGGTCTTGTCGAGGATCGCCCGCACGTCGCGCTCCACACCGGGGTCCCGGCGGCCGGCCGGCTGGCCGCCGCTGCGGGTGGTGGCGGTGCGGCCAGGAAGGAACGCCTCGATGAGCCACAGGAGCGGTGCGGCGGGATTGATGGCCGGTACGGCGGTCTTGCCGTCGCGGAGCCGGCCGGCGGCGCGGCGGGCTCGTGCGGCCCGGCGGGGGGTGGCGGGGCGGGCGAGGACCTGCACGCAGGCGTACTCGTCCGGTTTGAGCTGCGACCCGGCCGACATGAGTGCTCGAAGCGGGTCGTTGTCGTGGTCGGTTTCGAACGGCAGCCACTCGGCCGCGGTCGGCAGCAGGTGCCCGCCGACGGCGGCCGGCACGTCCAGTGGGATCGGCGGTGATGCCTGGTCGTCGGTGGTGCAGGCGGCGCCGGGCCAGGCGGCCCGCACGGCGGCCTCCACCGCCCCATGCGGCACGCTGCCGGGCACCCAGATGGAGATGAGGAGCTGGCGGCCGGTCCATGTGTACTGCCACACCACGTGCGGGCTGCCGTACCGCAGCCGGCGCCGACGGGACGGAGTGAGGGTGCCGTGCAGGTTCGCCCACAGCGCGGCGGCGCTGTGCGGGTCGACCTCCGGCGGTGGGGCGACGGTGACGAGGCGGGCTCCGTCGGCGTGGCGGCGGTGCCGCCACCCCTCGACCAGGTTGCGCCCGGCAACATAAGCGACGAGCAGGGCGGCGGCGACGCCGAGCAGCCACGGCCGGCCGGCCGCCCACTCCGCGGCGTGCAGAACCCACCGCGCGGGCGCGCCCGGCGGAGAGATGAGACCGGCGCCCGGCCCCGACGGGCTGGGCGCCGGCATCGGCGACAGGGCACGCAGGGGTGTCACAGGTCCTCCTCCCCGTCGTCGGAGTCGAGGTCGGCCAGGTCGGACGGCTTCGTGGTCGCGAGAAGGTGTTCGGCCTGCGAGGAGATTGACTCGAACGCGGTCCGGTTCGTGCCGGAAATGAGCAGGCCGTGGCCGACGCGGGCGGACAGAAGCATCCGACGCTCGCCGGCGGTCAGGCCGAACGCGTCGGCGACCTGGTCGATGGCCTGCGGGGCCTGCTTGAGCAGCACCTGCGTGGCCGCGTTGGACACTACGGCGTGGCCGAGGTCGGTGCCGAGCACGTCGGCGACGTCCTGGGTGATGACAGACAAGCCGGCGTTGCGCTTGCGGCCGGCCTTGGACATCTTGAACAGGAACCGGGCGCCTTCACCGTCGCGCATCAGCAGCCACGCCTCGTCCACCACAACGAGGCGGCGGGTGGTCCGATGTGCCCGACCGGGTGCGTCTACTGACCGCCAGATCGAGTCGAGTGCGAGCAGCGTGCCGATGGTGCGCAGTTCGTCCGGCAGGTGCCGCAGGCTCCAGACGACCAGATGCCCGTCCGGGCGGGTCGTGGTCGGTGAGTCGAACAGGTCGGAGAACGAGCCGGCCACCCACGGTGCCAGCCGGGCGGCCAACTCGTGGGCGGCCGGGTTGTCGTCGGCCCGCAGTGTCGCGGCCAGATCCTTCAGCAGCGGCGCGGGCCGGTGGTGGGTGGCCGGGTCGGCGGTGATTCCCGCCTGCCGATAGACGGCGAGGATCGCCCGGTCCAGGGCGGCGCGCTCGGCAGGCGGCGGCAGCTGCCCCAGCAGCACCGCGATGAGGGTGTGCAGGAACAGGCCGCGGCGGGTGAGCACGTCCGGGCGGGTGTCCCCGGCCGGCAGGTCCAGAGGGTTGATCTTCACGGCGGGTGCGCCGAGTCGCACGATGGTGCCGCCGACCGCGTCGGCCAACCGGAGGTATTCGTCCTCGGGGTCGACGACGGCGACCTGGACCCCCTGGTACAGGTTGCGGAGCACGTCGAGTTTGACGAAGTAGGACTTGCCGGCGCCGGAGCGGGCCAGGATCACGCTGTTGTGGTTCTCCTGTGCCCACCGGTCCCACCAGACGATGCCCTGCGAGTCCGGGTTCACCCCGTACAACACCCCGCCGGTGGTGGCCGGGTCGCCGGGCAGCGGCGCGGGCAGGTCCGCCGACGCGAGAGGGAACGCGGCGGCCAATGCCTGGGTGTCCATGGTGCGGCGCATCTGCAGGCTGTCGGTGGCCAAGGGCAGGGTGGTGGTCCAGCCGGGCAGGTGCCGCCACGTCGCGGGCTGCACCTCGATCAGGGTGGACGCGGCGGCGGCCTTCACCTGCGCGCACGCGTCGAGGAGTTCGGCTTCGGTGCGGGCGTGCACGGTCAGGTACAAGCCGACGCGGAACAGCTTCGCCGCCCCGCGGGCGAGGCGCTCGGCGAGGTCGGCGGCGTCGTCGGCGGCGGCCTCCACGTACGGGTCGGCCAGCTTGCCCTTCTGCTCGTCCGCCCGTCGGGACGACTCGAACCGGGCCCGCTGGTTGCGCAGCCGCGACGCCGCCACCGGCGCGGGTATCGGGTCGATGTGCAGGGCCAGGTCCAGCCGGCCGGGCCAGGACAGCAGCGGCTCCAGCCACGCCGGCCCGACCTCGGCCGGATACCCGGTCACCACCAGGGTGGCCGCGTAGCCGTCCCCGACCCGCAGGAACCGCGGCGTCACCTCCACCGAGGCCGGAGCCACCGTCGCCGCGAGTCCTGCGGACGGCGGGCTGGTGCTGTCGTCGTTCGGGGCGCGTCGGCGCCGGACAGAGATCACGATGTCCTCCTGGTGCTTGGCCTCCTCGCCGGAGGCGCGGTGATGACGGTGTCGGGGGCGGCGAGGCCCCCGGGACGGGGCGGCCGGTAGGGGTCCGCCGCAGCCGCGAGGGCGGCGGTGGTCGCATGGCCATCTAGGGCGCGGGTGGTGACACCCAGCCCGGACAGCGACCGGACCGTCTGATCGGCGCGGCGCCGGGCGGCGTGCTCGCCACGCTCACCGCTGGTGGTGCGGGTGACGATGAGGACCTGCCGGCGCAGCGGGTCCCGCCGTTCGGCAAGGTCGTCGAGGAACCGTGCGTGGTCGGCTGCCGCGTCGGCGAGAGCTGGGTGCGGCATGGCGTCCGCCGCCTGGCCGAGGGTGCGGGCGGCGGAGTGCAGGTCGACCGGCTGCGCCGACACCACGATCTGCGTTGGCGTGGACAGGCTGTTGAGCCACCGGCCGAAGGTGTCGACCAGGGCGGCCTGCTCGTCGACGGTGCGCAACGCGAGGTTGACACTGGTCGCCGCGACCATCGCCGCCTTCACCCCGCCGAGGCTGATCTCCCCGTGGTCGTCAATGGCGTCGGCAGGCAACTTCAACGGCGCCGGCAGCATCACCCTCGACGCCGGGACCTCCACCCATTCGGGCGTCCTCGCGGTCGTGTCGGTAGTGGACAGAGCACGTGGTGCCCGGGAGTGACGGACCGCGGACGCCAGCCACACGTCCATAGGCAGTCCGTCGCGGCGGCCGACCGCGAGGCCGAACACCAGGCCGCCGAGGACGACCGCGGCGCCGAGTAGCACCGGTGCGGGCACGATCGCGTGGAGGGCGCGCCAAGCGCCGTAGAAGATGACGGCGGCGACGGCGAGGATCGCGAGTTGCCGGAACGTCAGCCCGTAGAGCACCTTGTCCGGCGCGTCCACGTCGGCGGGCATGCGGGCGGTGACGGCCTGTTCGTCGCGGCGGGCGCGGCTCATCGTCGCACCGCCCCCAGGCCGGGGATGCGCAGCCCGCGGGTGAGCTGCTGCACTACGACGACCCGCACGACCGCGCCGAGCACGTTGCCGCGCCCGCCTGCGCCGCTGGTGGCGTAGCGGCGCATCAGCCCCGGCACCTTGAGCGTGGTCCACAGCAGGACCATCACGACGAACAGGTTGAGCACGCCACCCGGTTCGACCGGCAGGCCGAGCAGCGGCAGCATGGTGCTGGTGTCCAGCAGCATCCACTGTCCGGCGAACAGTACGAACGCCTGCACCACCGGGGTCGCCAGCATGGCGACGTACGACCGCCACCACAGGCGGGCCACGCCGTCGGTCTGCGGCAGGGCGTGGCACGCCAGCGCGATCGGCGCGACCGCGGTGAGCACCAGCGCGACCGCGAAGCGGACGATCACACTGCAGGCGGTGGCGGCGAGCAGGAACACGATGATCGCCAGGCAGACGACGAACAGCAGACCGGCGGTCTGGTCACGCGCGGCCATCAGGTGGGTCCTGACGGCGTTCAACGCCCCGTCGCCGTTGAAGTCCTGCGCGGTCAGTGCGGCGGTGAACGCGTTGGCGTACTCGATGAGCTTGCCGGCGATCAGTTGGGAGAAGTGGGCGGTGACGAACCCGACGACGCACCGCGGCAGGAGATCCTTGGCGGTGTAGCGGGCGCGTTCGTCGCCGCCGGCGACCATGGTCAGGACACCGGCGGCCACGAACACCAGGACGAACACTGTGTCGACGACCCAGATCGACCGTCCGGTCAGCGCCTGCACCTGCGGCAGGCTGGTGACGTCCGGGGTGATCAGCAGCGCGTGGGTGATCGCGGTGATGAGCCCGTTCAGACAGTCCAGCAGCAGGCCGGCGAACCAGTCGAGGATCTGGTTGAGCGCCCAGGCCATCGTCAGCCTCCGACGATTCCCTGGACGACCTCCAGCAGGATGGGCGCGAGCACGGCCAGGCCGTAGCCGATCAGGGCGTTCTTCAACGCGCCCTTGGCCTTGTCGACCTGGGCCGGGTCGCCGCCGGCGGTGGCCCAGTACACGCCGGCCAGGACCAGGAACAGGGTGGCGACGGCGGCCAGGATGCCCATCACCCAGGTCTGCAGGTTGGCGATGACGGTGGGCAGGTCGTTGGCGGCCAGGACGACCGGGCCGCCCGGGTCGGCGTAGGCAGCGGCCGGCACGGCCAGCACCACCACGGCCGCCGCGGCGGGCGCGGCGATCCGGGCGGCATGGCGAAGCGCGCGGGTCGTCATCGGTGCGTGGGAGAGGGCGATGGTCAGGGCACGTGAACGTGCCAACAGCGGGCGGAACATGATGGCTGCACCTCCCGCCCCGGCTCGCGCCGGGGCGATTCGTCGAAACGGTGGGCGGAAAGCCGCCGCCGGGCTCGGGAAGACACGTCGGCCGGGAACCGTGGTGAACCTCGGGAGGAGCTCGTCCTCCCGTTCGGGTTGGCGATGATCGATGTGGTGTCAGCGCATCAACGTGGCGCGGCACCCGAGGTCGCCCGGTTCCGTGCCGACCCGGCCTTCCGGCCCGGCGGCGGGCGGAACCCGCCGGATGACGCCAAGGTGGCGTCGGAGGAGTTCCGCACCCTCAAACCGGCGTTTGTGAGCTGTGGCGAACACCTGCCGATCCCACAGCGCTCCGACACGACCTCGCAGACCTCTGACAGCCCTGGTCAGCGGCCTGTCCGACGATCGTGCCGCTGGCGGCGGACCTCGCCGTCGGCGTCGGCGCCGGAATCTCACAGCCGCCGAATTAACACCCCGTCGGCGCCGCTGTCAGATCCGTGAGAGATCCGACGGGCCGCCCGAAAGTGAGTACGACGGCCCTTCCCGCACCAGGGTGGGAGCCGGTCGAAGTGGTGCGGCGCGAGGGGTTCGCCGTACGCGCTCGCGGGCCCGACCAGATGGTCGGGCCCGCGTCGGGAGAGCCTGCGGGATGGTCGGCGGTCAGGCGGCTGCCAGCGTCACCTGCGCCGCGGCCGGTCGCGTACCGGCACCGCGGGCGGCCCGGATGTGCTGCCGTCGCTCGGCCGCCACGGCGAGGTCTTCCCGCACCCGCGGTGAGGTCACCTCGGTGAGAAACCCGGCGGCCAGCGCCTCGGCGACGCGGACGTCGATGCGCTCGACACGTCGCCGCAGCGTGTCGACCTCCAGGCCGAGGCGGGCGGCGATCGGTTCGATGGCCCGGTGGCCCAGCCGCACGTCAATGTAGGGCTGCTCGTCGCACTCGTCGACGATGCCCAACTCGACTGCCCGGCGTACCAGGAGGTCCGGATGCCCGTAGGGCCGATTCGGGGTGCGCGAGCCGGTGACGTGTTCGAGGTTGTCCACCGGCACGGCCTCGGCGCCGTCACGCTGCCGCAGCTCGTGGCCGGCCCGCCACGCCGCCATGCACAGCGCCGCGTACGGCGCCGGCTTGGCCAGGTCGACCCGGTCACGTAGGGCGCCCAGGAAGCCGGTGAGGATCTCGGCGTCCAGGTCGTGAGCGTCACCGGCCCAGCCGGTGTGCAGCCGGCCGGCGTAGCGGCGCAGCGCCGGCATCGCCAGGGCGACCGCGGCGATGACCCAGGCGGGCCCGTCGAGACGGGCGCGGCGGACCAGCTCCCGCCACACGACGTCACGGGCCGTGTAGGCGCGGGGGTGCTCCAGCAGCCACTGCCGTAACGCCGGCAGAGCGATGGCACCGCCGGGCAGACCACTGTCATCGCCGAGCTGATCGGCCAGCGGGTCGAGGTCCAGTGACAGCGGGTCGGGGTCGCAGGTCAGGTCGGCGAACGCGGTGTCCACGGCGTCCAGCGGCGAGTCGGGCCAGTCCTTGGCGGACGCGGTCATGTCACGAACTCCCATGTCAGAGACGAATGTCGATGACGGCCGGAGGTGTACGGCCGGCGCGCCTGACCGCCATTGCGCCACCTCGGTCTCACCGGCCCCTGACAACGCAGGCCAACAGGCATGAATCCTCGGCTCGACAGCACCAGCCGCCACCGGCCACCCGCTGACTGACGACCGACGCTGGCGCGCGTCACCGTTCTGACAAAGCCGCGTTGACCTGCGCGTTGACACGACAGGAGACGAAGGGCACGGGACAAGGCCGCGAGGGACACCACACCGGCCGAGGGGTCTGACAACGGGGACCTAGCCGGTCTCACAGCGTCTAACAGCGCCCCGCGGGCGGCACGGTGTCAGATCGCGACAGGCTGACACTGCAGCCGAACGTCATCGTCAACCCTGCGCGCCGCGGTGGCGCGCCGTCTGACGGCCTTCGTCCGGCGTGGGGAAGGTCTGACACGACCGCCGCCTCCGATGACAATCCAGCACCGGTGTCCTCCGTGACACCGCCGCCGTCAGGACAGACGCCGCCGCCGTCCGGGACATCGGACGGCGATCTGACAAGACCGGCCAGCGCCCCCGTGTCATCGATGCAAGTCGCTGTCATGGTCGAGGTGGTCGTGACCGTGCGTGTCTGACAGCCGGGGGCGGCCGATCGCTCTGACGATCTCACGACGCCGGCCCCGGCCCGATCGAGCCGGCGACCGCCGGATCGTCCCGCGTTCCCGAGGCCAGCCGAGCGGACAGGAATCGGTTGTCAGACATTCGTGAGATCGCTATGTGTTCGCCACAGCTCACAAACACCGGTTTGAGGGTGTCAGCGCACCACGGCGCGGCGCGGAGCCGACACCACATGAGCGAGCACACGCCGCAGCACCACAACCCGCAGCACGATCCCATCGTCGACACCGGCCTCCTGGCCGGGGTCGACCCGACACCGACCGACCTGGTCGCCGGCGACCCGCCGGTACCGCTCACCGTCTGGCGCACCGCCCGCACCCCGGGCGACGCCGGACGCAGCATCGGCACCCGGCTGGCCGACCGCCTCATCGCCGCCTACAGCCGCCCCGGCGAGGCGGTCGTCGACCTCACCACCGACCACGCCCTCACCTCCGCCTGCGTGGCCGGGGCCCGCCGGCACCACCCAGCGTGGTTCACCGACGCGTCCAGCCTGATCATCGGCCCGGCCACTCCCGTCCCGCTCGCCAGCGGGATCACCGGCGACGAGGACGAGGAGGAGGACCTGCCGGAGATGGGGGCCTGGTTCGGGGACGACCTCACCGACCCGGACCTGCACCCACCGGCCGACACGGGCGCCGGCCTGCCGTCCGGCGGCTCCCTGCAGCAGGCAACCAGTCTCGTGGTCGCCTGCTGGCCCCTCGACCTCAACGCGGCTACCAACCGGGTCCGGTTGGCGTGGCTGCTGGCCGCCTGCGCCCAGCTGCTGCAGCCGGGCGGCTGCCTGATCCTCGTCGTCACCGTCCCGGCCGGCACCACCGCCGCCCCGGAGGATTTCTCCGGCGTGGTCCAGGCCGCCGCTGGCGTCGGGCTGGGCTACCTGCAGCACCTTGTCGCGGTTACCGCCGACACCGACGGGGACGCGTTCGTCTACCACGTCACCGACGAGGAACTGCTCACCCTCACCACCGCCGTGAGCGACCGGTGGCGGGTGGCGCACCTGCGGGTCCACGCGGACCTGATGGTGTTCAGCCAGACACAGCGCCCGGCCCCGCGCCGGAACGGACGCGAGGGCGGTGGTCGCCGTGGCTAGGCACCGCGCACACACCCCCGAACCGTCCCACGAGCAGACTACGACCCCTGCCGCCACGAGCCCCGACCCGATCGGACGCCATCGGGCTGCTCCCGGCCCGGAGGGCCTGTCGGTGTGGGCGACCGCGCAGTCCACCGGTCCCGTCCAGCGCCGCGGCCGGTACGTCCGTGAGTCCGTGCAGCACCCGGCGCGGATGCTCCCCGCGATCGCCGCGCACGCCGTCACCGCCTACACCAAGCCCGGGGACCTGGTGCTGGACCCCATGTGTGGGATCGGCACCACCCTGGTCGAGGCGATCCACGCCGGCCGGGACGCGATCGGGGTGGAGTACGAGTCACGCTGGTCCGACATCGCTGACGCCAACATCAAGCACGCCCACACCCAGGGCGCGACCGGCCGGGCCGGTGTGATCCGCGGCGACGCCACCAGCATCCTGTCGTTGGTGCCGGCGGCCCTGACCGGGCAGGTCTCGCTGGTGGTGACCTCGCCGCCGTACGGGCCGACCGTGCACGGCCTGGTCCGGCCCGGCGCCGACGGCGTGGCGAAGTTCGACAACGCCTACAACGACGGCACCGACCGCGGGAACCTCGCCTACCGCGACCTCACCGGACTCGCCGACGGGTTCGCCCAGATCCTCGCCGGCTGCCACACCCTCCTGCGCCCCGGTGGCGTCGTCGTCGTGACCGCCCGACCGTGGCGCAAGCACGGCGAACTGGTCGACCTGCCGTCGGCCGTCATCGGCGCCGGCATCCGCGCCGGCCTCACCCCTGTGGATCGGTGCGTGGCGCTGCTCGCCGCCGTCCGCGACGGCGGTCTCGTCGCCCGGCCGTCGTTCTTCCAATTGCAGGCGGTCCGTAAGGCGCGGGCCGCCGGGACCCCCATGCACCTGATCGCACACGAGGACGTCCTCGTGTTCATCAAGAGCCAGACCGACTCGGGTTCAGGAAGCCTGGGGGACACCCTCGGGGGAGGGGTGGTCGCGTGAGTGCGCCTGCCCACCGCCACCCGAGCCGCGCGGCGGGAGTGCACAGCTGCCGCCTTCTGCGGTTGGCCGCGCGCGGTGAGACTCCGACGCTCGACGCCGGGGAGGTGCGTGATTGACCATCGACCCGCACCGCGCATCGGATCGCTGTGCACCGGCTACGGCGGTCTCGACATGGCCGTCGAACTGGTGCTCGGCGGCCACCTCACCTGGTACGCCGAAACCGATCGGCACGCCCGCACCGTCTGTGCCCACCACTGGCCCGGCGTGCCCAACCTCGGTGACATCCGCGCCGTCGACTGGACCCGCGTTGGACCGGTCGACGTTCTCACGGCCGGGTTCCCGTGTCAGGACATCTCCAACGCGGGCAAGCGCGCTGGCATCACCGGAGAGCACTCCAGCCTGTGGAGTGCCGTTGCCGACGCCGTTCGCGTGCTTCGACCGCCGCTCGTGTTCGTGGAGAACGTCGCCGCGCTCCTGCGGCGAGGTTTCGACGTTGTCGAAGCCGACCTGGCCGCGATCGGGTACGACACGAGGTGGACGTGCCTACGGGCGTCCGACATCGGCGCCGCCCACCGCCGGGACAGGCTGTTCCTGTTGGCCGCGCCTGCCGGACGACTGGGAGGGGGTGCGGACGCTGCCGACACCGTGCGCCCGTGACGGCAAAGGCCCCGGCCACCAGCACGGGCTGCCCGACCTCATCGAACCGTCAGGCTCCACCCACGGCCTCCTATCCACCTCCACCGCGGGGCGCACCGCTCGTACCGGTGAGCAGGGGCATAAGCGGCAGGATGTCGCGCGTCTGCTGCCCACCCCCAGGGCGAGCGACACCGGGACGCCCGGGCGACGCGCGGGGGCCGGGTTCCGGCCCCCGCTGTCGCAGGTGCTGCTGCCCACCCCGCGGGCCACCGACGGCGAGAAAGGCTGCCCAGGGCAGCGGGGTTCGCACGGCGACCTGACCCTGCCGTCCGCGGCGGTGCGGGTCCCGGCCCGTACCCTGCCCACCCCGCGCGCGTCCGACGGGCGCGGTCCTGGGCGGCACGGCGACGGCGGTGCGGATCTGCGCACCACCATCGCCGGGCTCGGGCGGCCCGACGAGCAGCGGTGGGGCGGCTACGCCGACGCGGTCGCCCGCTGGGAGCGGCTGCTCGGCCGGCCCGCACCACACCCCACGCAGATCGGCCGGCACGGCAAACCCGTCCTCGCGCCGCCGTTCGTGGAGTGGCTCATGGGCCTCGACCCAGGCCATGTCACCGACGCCGACCTGGGGCTGCCGCGCACGCTCGCGCTGCGGGTCCTCGGCAACGGCGTCGTGCCCCAACAGGCCGCCGCCGCCCTGCGGCTGCTGCTGTGCCCACACATGTGGTAGCGGGAGAAGGTCCCTTGGCCTACCGACGTGGCCAGTGATGGCGCGCCGGCTGAGGCCAGGGTGCCAGTGAGTTCCCGCTAACCGGCATCGGCGTCCTCCGTGCCTCCACGGCCTCGCTCCGCAGGCGGCACCGCCAGTCCGACGCGATGGCGGTGCCGCCTAACGGAGAGGCAGCCCTCGTCTGAAACCCAGGAACCCACCTACCGCTGCGGCTGGTGGTCCGAGAAATAGGAGTCAAGCCCATGCGATCAGCACGACGAACCCGCAACCTCGCCCCCGCCGCCAACCCCCATAGCGACGACGCAACTTGTACCTGGACCACCGAGCGCATCCTCGCGCTCGGGGCGACCACGGACCTCGCCACCGCCGCCGCCATCCTCGGCATCTCCCGCTCGGCGGCCTACAAGCTGGCCGCCCGCGACGCCTTCCCGGTGCCACTGTTCCGAGCCGGCGCGTACTACCGCGTGCCGACCGCCCCGATCCTGCGGAAACTGCACCTCGATTTCCCACCGCTACCGACATCTGGTGACACCGGCGGGGCGGGTGCCGACGAGGACGGCGGGTATTCGGACGGGGCCAGGGACACCACGGGTTGCAGCCCTCCGCCGTGACCCCGCCGCGGGTAGGACGCCCAATGCGCTGCTCCGTATGTCGTGTCGGTGCAGCCGCCGACTACTGCTCGACGACACCGGAGAGGAGCCGGACCAGGGCGCGACGCAACACCCGCTCGATGTCATCCACGACCGTTGACAGGTCATCTGTCGGCTTGCCGGTGAGGGTGCGCAGTTCCCGCCTGCTCGGGTCGTCGCCGTGCATCTCATCGTTGCGGAGCCGGTATCCCAGACGCAGGAGGGCCTCGAGCCGCTCGGGCGGCGCCTGCAGGACAGGGTCGTCCGCCAACAGCATGGTCGCTCCGGCAACGACCTTGTCCTGCTTCCAACGATCCGCTGGCAGGCCTGGCAGTTTGATGAACAGCACTTCGGCGCAGACGATCAGGTCGATGAGCCGGTCGGTTGGCACCCGGTCGGCCCCGGCCAGGACCAGCCGGCGCAGCGCGGTCTG
>NZ_JBNCKT010000130.1:0-13735 GCF_049841675.1 Micromonospora sp. DT4 | reverse complement strand
CACCACCGACGAATCCACCGCCTCATCCACAAAAACCTGATGCAAGCCCTCCACCCGCAACGCACCCACCACCACCCCCGGCACCTGCGCACCCCCCACACCCACCCACAACCCCGCCCGCACCCACACCAACCCAAACTCCGGACAACCCACCCCAACACCCACCACAACCCACACCCCCCACAACCAACCAACCCAACCAACCAACCAAGCCAACCAAACCATGGGGATGTCTCGATAAAACAGTGGGGGCTATGGGGGCCATCTCACCAACGGCACCAGAGAACAACCCACAGCCACTTGACCTGATCTATGCGCCATATCCGGTTGAGGGACTTCCACAAGTCCGCCATGGATAGGAACCGGTCGATTTAAGTCGGTGCTCAGATCTCCAGCGACGGCTCGTCCGGCGCGGTGCCCCGCTCCACCGCCACACCGAGCGCACGCAGGTCGGCCACGAAATCCGGGTACCCCCGGTCGACGTGGTGCACGTGGGAGACCTCGGTGGGCCCGTCCGCGCAGAGCGCGGCGATGATCAGCCCGGCGCCGGCGCGGATGTCGGTGGCCCGTACCGGCGCTCCGGACAGCCGCTCCCGCCCCCGGACCACCGCATGGTGCCCGTCGGTCTTGATGTCCGCGCCCAGCCGCATCATCTCGTTGGCGAACATGAACCGGCCGTCGAAGATGTTCTCCGTGATCAGGGACGCGCCGTCGCTGACCGCAGCCAGCCCGATCGCCATGGGCAGCAGGTCGGTGGCGAAACCGGGGTACGGCAGCGTCACCACGTCCACCGCGCGGGGCCGGTCGTCCATGCGTACCCGGAAGCAGTCACCGTGCGTCTCGACCAGGCCGCCGGCCGCGACGACCTTGTCCAGCGCGACCTCCAGGTAGGCCGGGTCCAGCCCGGTCACCGTCACGTCGCCGCGCGTCATCGCGGCGCCGAACGCCCAGGTGCCGGCGACGATCCGGTCCCCCACGGTGGCGTGCCGCACCGGGCGCAGGCCGGGCACGCCGGTGATCCGCAGGGTGGACGTGCCGGCACCGGAGATCCGCGCGCCCATCTGGTTGAGCATCGTGCAGATGTCGACGATCTCGGGCTCCCGGGCCGCGTTGTCGATCATCGTGGTGCCCTGGGCCAGGACCGCCGCCATCACCAGGTTCTCGGTCGCGCCCACGCTGGGGAAGTCCAGCACGATCTCCGCGCCGTGCAGCCCGTGCGGGGTCTCGGCGATGACGAATCCGTGTTCGCCGGAGATCTCCGCGCCCATCCGGGTCAACCCGGAGATGTGCATGTCCAGACCACGCGAGCCGATCGCGTCGCCGCCCGGGTGGGCCACCCGCACGTACCCCCGGCGGGCCAGCAGCGGGCCCAGCACACAGATCGACGCGCGCAGCCGCCGGACCAGGTCGTAGTCGGCCTCCGCGCCCGGCTGCTCGGGTACGTCGATGGTCACCGAACGGGACCGGGCGGCCCCGCCCCGGGCCACCATCGGGTCCACCGGATCGTCCGCGTCGAACCGGACGTCGCACCCCAGCCGCCGCAGCACCTCCCCCATGATCGCGATGTCGGTGATCCGCGGAACGTTGGTGATCACACTGCGGCCGGGGGCGAGCAGCGCGGCAGCCATCAACTTCAGCGCCGAGTTCTTGGCGCCGACCACGTGCACGGTGCCCGCCAGTCGGGCCGCACCGCAGACGCGGATGATGTCGACGTCGTTGACCGCCGTGTCACCGGCGTCGCCCGGGCCCACCACCGCTGGCCAGCCGGCTGTCGTGTCCGGCCGAGCGGGGATCGTCAGGTCGGGTATCCGTAGGCTGTGCGTCATGGCCGTCCACCTCACGCGCATCTACACCAAGGCCGGCGACGCCGGCATGACCAGGCTGAGCAACAACGAGCAGGTCCCGAAGACCGATCCACGGATCGCCGCGTACGCGGACGTCGACGAGTGCAACGCGGCGATCGGTGTCGCGCTCGCCCTCGGCCAGCTCGACGAGGAGCTGCGAGCCGTCCTGGCGTCGGTGCAGAACGACCTGTTCGACGTCGGCGCCGACCTGTCCACGCCGGTCGAGCCGGAGCCGAAGTACCCGCCACTGCGGGTGACCGAGGAGTACGTCGAGCGCCTGGAGGGCTGGTGCGACGAGTACAACGCGCGCCTGAGCAAGCTCGACTCCTTCATCCTCCCGGGCGGCACCGCGGGCGCGGCGCTGCTGCACGTGGCGCGGACCATCGCCCGGCGAGCCGAGCGGGCGGCATGGGCACTGGTCAGCCACGATCCGGACCGGACCAGCCCGCTCCCGGCAAAGTATCTCAACCGGCTCTCCGATCTGCTCTTTATCCTGTCAAGAACGGCAAATCCGGCGGGCGATGTGCTATGGGTGCCGGGCGGGAAGCGCTGACGGTGGGCGCCATGTGGGGCTGGGTTCCCGCTCTCGCCGCCGTCACGCGTCGTCGGGGCTGACACCTCACCCCGGCCGCTGAGGAGGCAGGATTCACCGAGACCGGTAACGGCAGGTGATCAAGGACCGCGCCGGATCCACGCACAGCGCCACGGACGGGTTTCCGGGGCAGCCCGCCCGGCGCAGGGATCAAGCCTGACCGCCCGGAGCCGGGCGGGCTGCCCCGGAAACCCCGAAGAGCGACCAAAGGGCGGATCAGGCAGCCGGCCAGTCCTGGGAGGCCCGACGCGGCGAGACCGCCCCCGGAGGGGCGGCCTCGAGCCAGGAGAGGAACCCGGTGACGGTCGATCGCGCCATGGCGATCTCCACCGGTGCGTGGTGACTCGTACAGCGGAGGATCACCCAGTCGGCCGGCATGGAGAGGCGCTCCTGCCCTTCGGGCAACCGCCGGCGCTCGACCGCGAGACCCTTGCGGGACAGGACCCGCTTGGGACGGAGCGCGAAGCTGAACATCCGGTACCAGCACAGTTCGTCACCGGCGAACCGGCCGAACCCCGGTGACCAGCCACGCCCGTCGAGCACGGTGGTCACCCGAACGCTGAGCCGGATGATGCCACCGCTGCGGGTGACAACGGCCCGCCGGACGAAGAACACGAGAAGCGCGACGAGGATGACGGCGACGCCGATCCCGATCCCTTCGACGATCTCCATCCGCGGTGTGGCTCAGCGGCTCTGCGCGGAAACCGGGGTAGCGCTCTCGGCCAGCACGGTGACGCCCTCGGCGCTCACCGACAGGAAGCCGCCGGCCACGTCGTACGTGACCTGCTCACCGCCGGCCAGCTTGATGCGAACCTGGCCGGGCTCGGCGAGCTGGCCGAGCAGCGGCGCGTGACCCGGCAGGACACCCAGCTCGCCCTCGGTGGTCCGGGCGACGACCATCTCGGCCTCACCGGACCAGACCTTCTCCTCGACGGCGACGAGCTCGACGTGAAGCTGCTGTGCCACGCTGTCTCCTTGCTGCGGCGACGGATTGCCGAAAGTCTAGTCGTGCCGCCGAGCCACCCCCAACGCGGGTGGCGAGAGCTACGCCACGGCTACTTGCTCTTGTTCTGGAATTCCGGGTGCTCGAGCAGGAACGGGTCCAGTTGTTCATTGTGCAGGGCGGTGAAGAAGTCCGGGACGCCTGCCTGGAACTGCTCACCCTTGTAGGTCTCGCCCTCGAAGACCGGGCCGCCCGGCAGCTTGATCATCTGGATGGTGTTCGGGCGGATGTTCTTCAGGGCCAGCCCGAAGTCGACCACGCTGTTGCCCCGACCGTTGAAGATCAGCGACTGGCCGGCGGCGCGGAGCACCTTGTCCAGCTTGATCGGATTGGCCACCACGTCGGCGCTGAACGCCTGGCCGACCATCGCCTTGACGAACTGCTGCTGGTGACGCTGCCGGCCGTAGTCGGCGTCGGGCACACCGTTCTTCGGGTAGCGCTGCCGGACGTAGTCCAGGGCCTGCCACCCGCTGAGGTGGTGGGTGCCCTTCTTGTAGATCGCCTGCGGGCCGACGTAGCCCTCACCACGCGTGTTGCCCGGCCGGGGCTTGCCGTCGGGCTGCTTGTGCTCGGACTTCACGTCCCGCTCGACGTACATGTCGACGCCGCCCATCGCGTCGACGATCTTCTGGAAGCCGGTGAAGTTGATGATCGCGCCCGCGTCGAAGCGCTCGATGCCGGTGGCGTTCTGCACCGTGGTGGCCAACAACTCGAAGCCGCGCGCCGCGTCCGGATTTCCTCCCGGCACCCGGCTGCCGAACGACATCGCAGCGTTGATCTTCGTCGTCTCGCCGCCGAAGTTGGCCTTCTTGAACGCCGGAATGTCGACGTAGAGGTCACGCGGCAACGAGAAGAGGTAGGCCCGGTCCATCGACGCCGGAACGTGCAGCACCATGATCGAGTCGGCCAGCGGCGCGGCCGTCGGCGTACGCGGGTCGATGCCGACCAGCAGGAGGTTGAGGGGGCCCTTGATCTCGCTCTTCTTCTCCTTGGCACCCGCCGCCTGGTCACCGAAGAGGTCGGCCTTGCCGACAGCGCCCTCGTAGCGGGCCATCAGCACCTCGCTGCCGACGAGCGCCCCACCGCTGAGCACGGTCAGCACGAGGCCGAAAACCGTGCAGAGCTTGGCCCAGCGCGGCACGCCCCGCCAGATGGACGACTTGCGGCCACGCTTGCCGGCCTTACCCACGCTCATCTCCGTTCGCTACGCCCACGTAGTGAAGACGGGCGCACGTCGTCGAAAGGTTGCAGAAGTCAGCGCCGTTCACGTGAACGCGCGGACCGACCGTATCTCGCGTACCGGTCGAGCGACGACCACGAGTAACGGACCGCGACGATGGTAAGACCTGAAGATGAACAAAAGACTGCCCCGACATTGCCGGGGCAGTCTTTTGCGGTACGGGTACGACGAGGGCTGTCAGGCCTTCATCAGCTCCTCAGCCTTGGCTTCCAGGTCCGCGAGACCGCCGCACATGAAGAACGCCTGCTCGGGGAAGTGATCGTACTCACCCTCGCTGATCTTGCGGAACGCCTCGATGGTCTCCTTGATCGGGACCGTCGAGCCCGGCACGCCGGTGAACTGCTCCGCCGCGTAGGTGTTCTGCGAGAGGAAGCGCTCGATCCGCCGGGCCCGGGCCACGGTGATCTTGTCTTCCTCGGAGAGCTCCTCGATACCGAGGATGGCGATGATGTCCTGCAGGTCCTTGTAGCGCTGCAGAATCCGCTTCACCTCGGTGGCGACCTGGAAGTGCTCCTGGCCGACGAACTCCGGGGCGAGGATCCGGGACGAGGACGCCAGCGGGTCCACGGCCGGGTAGATGCCCTTGTCGGAGATCGACCGCTCCAGGTTGGTGGTCGCGTCGAGGTGGGCGAACGTGGTGGCCGGGGCGGGGTCGGTATAGTCGTCCGCCGGCACGTAGATCGCCTGCATCGAGGTGATGGCCTGGCCCCGGACGGAGGTGATCCGCTCCTGGAGCTCGCCCATCTCGTCGGCCAGGGTCGGCTGGTAACCCACGGCGCTCGGCATACGGCCGAGCAGGGTGGAGACCTCCGAACCCGCCTGCGTGAAGCGGAAGATGTTGTCGATGAAGAGCAGCACCTCCTGCTTCTTCACGTCGCGGAAGTACTCCGCCATGGTGAGCGCGGAGAGCGCGACCCGCAGCCGCGTGCCCGGCGGCTCGTCCATCTGGCCGTAGACCAGCGCGGTCTTGTCGATGACGCCGGACTCGGTCATCTCGGCGATCAGGTCGTTGCCCTCACGGGTGCGCTCACCCACGCCGGCGAAGACCGAGGTGCCACCGAAGTTACGGGCAACCCGGGTGATCATCTCCTGGATGAGCACCGTCTTGCCCACGCCCGCGCCGCCGAACAGGCCGATCTTGCCGCCCTTGACGTACGGGGCGAGCAGGTCGATGACCTTGATGCCGGTCTCCAGCATCTCGGTCTTCGGCTCCAGGTCCGCGAAGGCCGGGGCCTTGCGGTGGATACCCCAGTGGTCGTCCGGGTTGAGGGTCTCACCCTCCTTGAGGTTGAGCACCTCGCCGATCGCGTTGAACACGTGGCCCTTGACCGCGTCGCCCACCGGAACGGTGATCGGCTTACCGGAGTCACGAACCTCGGCGCCGCGAACCAGACCGTCCGTCGGCTGCATCGAGATCGCGCGGACCAGGTTGCCACCCAGGTGCTGGGCGACCTCCAGGGTCAGCGTCTTCTCACCGCCGGACAGGCTCACGGTGACGTTCAGGGCGTTGAACAGGGCCGGCATGGCGTCGCGCGGGAACTCGGCGTCGACGACCGGGCCGATGACCCGGACCACGCGACCCGTGGCCGTCTTGGTCTCTACTGGTGCAGTCATCACACTTCACTTCCCGACGCGGCAAGCGCGTTGGCGCCGCCGACGATCTCGCTGATCTCCTGGGTGATCCCGGCCTGACGGGCCGAGTTCATCTCACGCGTGTACTTCTCGATCATCTCTTCGGCGTTGTCGGTGGCGCTCTTCATCGCCCGCCGCCGTGCCGCCGACTCACTCGCCGCCGACTCGAGCAACGCCGCGTAGATCCGCGTGTTGATGTACCTCGGCAGGAGCGCGTCGAGCAGCGCCTCCGCCTCCGGCTCGAACTCGTACGCCGGCAGCAGCCCTTCGGAGCGCGGCCGGTCCTCGACCTGCATCGGGCCGACGATCTTGGTGACCGGGTTCTGCGTCATCAGTGAGTGGAACTCGGTGTAGACGATGTGCAACTCGTCGACGCCGAGCACCCCGTCCGCGCCAGCACCGCCGTCGACGTCGTCCGCACCGGCCGTGAACGCCTTGATCAGCGTCTCACCCACGGCACGGGCGTCCTCGAACGACGGCTGCTCGCTGAACCCGGTCCAGTTCGCCTCGATCGGCCGGTCGCGGAACCGGTAGAACCCGACGCCCTTGCGGCCGATGACGTAGAGCACCGGCTCCTTGCCGTCGGCCCGGAGGCGTGCGATCAGCGACTCGGCCATCCTGATCGCGTTGGAGCTGTAACCGCCGGCCAGGCCACGGTCGCTGGTGACCAACAGGACGCCCGCCCGCCGCACCCGCTCGCGCGGGGTGAGCAGCGGGTGGTCGATCCGCGCGTTGGACGCCAGCGCCGTGAGCACACCGGTGATGGCCTCGGCGTACGGCAGGGACGCCTGCACCCGGGCCTGGGCCTTGGCGATCCGGCTCGTCGCCACGAGCTCCATCGCCTTGGTGATCTTCTTCATCGACTTCGCCGAGCGGATCCGTTGACGAAGAACGCGAACCTGGGCCGCCATCAGATCAGCTCTCGGCCGGGCGGTCGGTCGCGCTGTCGCGGAAGCGGGTCACCGTCTCGCGGTTCTCGTCGCCCTCAAGCGGGGTGGCCGGCGCGTCGTTGACCTTGCGCTCGTCCTCCTTGTTGAGGAAGACCTGCTTGAACTCCGCGATCGCGGTGTCCAGGGAGCCGGTGATGTCGTCGTTCCACTGGTTGTCGGCGATCGACGCGAGGACACCCTCGTGCTTGTGCCGCAGGTACTGGAGGAACTCCGACTCGAAGCGCCGCACCTCGCCGACCGGGATGTCATCGAGCTTGCCCTCGACGCCGGACCAGACCGAGACGACCTCTTCCTGCACCGGGAACGGCGAGTAGTTCGACTGCTTGAGCAGCTCCACCAGGCGCGAACCCCGGTTCAGCTGGTTCTGCGAGGCGCGGTCCAGGTCCGAGGCGAAGGCGGCGAACGCCTCCAGCTCGCGGTACTGGGCCAGGTTGAGCCGCAGCGAACCAGAAACCTTCTTCATCGGCTTCACCTGCGCGGCGCCACCGACCCGGGAGACCGAGGTGCCGACGTTGATCGCCGGACGAACGCCCTGGTTGAACAGGTCGGTCTCCAGGAAGATCTGGCCGTCGGTGATCGAGATGACGTTGGTCGGGATGAAGGCCGAGATGTCGTTGGCCTTCGTCTCGATGATCGGCAGACCGGTCATCGAGCCGCCACCCAGCTCGTCGGAGAGCTTCGCACAGCGCTCCAGCAGGCGGGAGTGCAGGTAGAAGACGTCACCCGGGTACGCCTCACGGCCCGGCGGGCGACGCAGCAGCAGCGACACGGCCCGGTACGCCTCGGCCTGCTTGCTCAGGTCGTCGAAGACGATCAGGACGTGCTTGCCGCCGTACATCCAGTGCTGGCCGATGGACGAGCCGGTGTACGGGGCCAGGTACTTGAAGCCGGCCGGGTCGGACGCCGGCGAGGCGACGATGGTCGTGTACTCCAGCGCGCCCGCCTCCTCCAGCTGCCCCTTGATCGAGGCGATCGTGGAGGCCTTCTGGCCGATGGCGACGTAGATGCAGCGAACCTGCTTCTTCGGGTCGCCGGTGCGCCAGTTGTCCCGCTGGTTGAGGATGGCGTCCAGCGCGACAGTGGTCTTGCCGGTCTTGCGGTCACCGATGATCAGCTGCCGCTGGCCCCGACCGATCGGCGTCATCGCGTCGATCGCCTTGATGCCGGTCTGCAGCGGCTCGAACACCGACTGCCGGGCCATCACGTTCGGAGCCTGCAGCTCCAGCTCGCGGTAACCCTCCTCGGCGATGTCGCCGAGGCCGTCGATCGGCTGGCCGAGCGCGTTGACCACGCGGCCGAGGAAGGCGTCACCCACCGGAACCGAGAGCACGCGGTCGGTGCGCTTGACCCGCTGCCCCTCCTCCAGCTTGGCGGAGTCACCGAGGACGACCACGCCGATCTCCCGCACGTCGAGGTTCAACGCCACGCCGAGCGTGCCGTCCTCGAACTCCAGGAGCTCGTTGGTCTTGGTCGAGGGCAGGCCCTCGACGTGGGCGATGCCGTCGCCGGTGTCGGAGACGGTGCCGACCTCCTCGCGGGAGACGTCGGACGAGTAGGAGGAGACGTAGCGCTCCAGGGCGCCGCGGATCTCCTCCGTCGAGATGGTCAGCTCGGCCATCCTCTGCTTCCTTAAAATTCAGGGGCCCGGGATACCTAGTACCAACCGGTCCGAATGGCGTCTGTCAATCCGGGCGCTGCGGCGGCGGAGCCGCCCCAACGGTGAGGCAGCGGAACCACCGCATTGCTGGCGGCGAAGCCGTTAGCGCTTCGCGAGCGCGTTGCGGGTCTCGTTGAGGCGGCGCAGGATGGTGCCGTCGTACAGGTCGGAACCGACCCGGACACTCACCCCACCGAGAACGGCGGGGTCGACCGTCTGCTTGACGGACACCTCTCGACCGTATATCGCGGTGAGGCTCGCACCCAGTCGACGCTCGTCCTCGTCACTCAACGGGGCCGCGACGGTCACGTACGCCACCTGCCGGTCACGCCGGTCGGCGGCCAGCTCGACCAGCCGGGTGAGCGCCCCACTGAAGGAGCGTCCCCCGAAACCGCCGAGCGCCGCCTCGACGAGGCGGACGGTGACCGGACGGGCCTTGTCGGCGAGCAGCTCGCGGGCCAGGGTAGCCCGCTGCTCGACCGGGGCGACCGGGTCGGCCAGGGCGTTGTTCAGCGCCGGCTGACCACCCACGACCTGGCCGAAGCGGAACAGCTCGTCCTCGACCTCGCCCAGCTCGCCAGCGGAGTCGGCGCTGGCCAGCAGCGCCTCCACGCCGAGGCGCTCGGTGCCGTCGAGCAGTTCCGACGGTGCCGACCACCGGCCGGAGACCAGCGTCACGAGCAGGTCTAGCGCGTCCGCGCCGATCCGCCCGCCCAGCATGTCGCCGAGCAGCGCCCCGCGGTCCTCGCCGGAACGGGCCGGCTCGGAGAGCGCCCGGCGCAGCCGCGGCTCACGCCGCAGCAGGGTCGCCACGGAGAGGATGGCGTCGGCGGTGGAGGCCACCGCCGACGGCTCCGCGCCGCGGACGTACGCGTCGAGGCGCTCGGCCGCGATCTTGTACGACTCCCGGCTGGCGGCCTGCATCAGCGGGCCCCCGTGCTCTCGAGACCGCTCAGGAACCGGTCGACGGTGCCCTTGCGCCGCGCCTCGTCGGTCAGCGACTCGCCGACGATCTTGCTGGCCAGGTCCACCGCGATCGTGCCGACCTCCGCGCGCAGCTCGCGCACGATGGTGGCCCGCTCGGCGGCGAGCGCGTCCTTGCCGGCCTGGATGACCCGGTCGGACTCCTCCCGCGCCTTGGCGAGGATGTCCTGCCGGATGCCCTCGGCGTCGGCCCGCGCGTCGTCACGGATCTTGGCGGCATCGGTCCGCGCCTCGGCGAGCTGGGCACGGTACTGCTCGAGCAGCTGGTTCGCCTCGGCCTGGGCGGCCTCGGCGCGCTTGATGCCGCCCTCGATCGCGTCGACCCGAGCCTGGAACGTCTGCTCCATGCGCGGGAAGACGAACTTCATCAGCACGAAGCAGAGCACGGCGAAGGCGATCGTGCCGACCACGATCTCCTCCCAGATCGGGATGATCGGGTTGTGGCCTGACTCACCACCCTCAGCGGCGAGGAAGAACATGAATGACCTCCCGGTCTAGGGGCGGGATCAGCCGGCCCAGATGAAGCCGAAGGCGATGCCGAACAGGGCGAGCGCCTCGATGACGGCGAAGCCGATCCAGACGTACGGCAGGGTCATCCGGGACGACTCCGGCTGCCGGGCGGTCGACTGGATGTAGGCGGCGAAGACCAGGCCAACGCCGATGCCCGGGCCGATGGCGGCGAGACCGTAGCCGATGGCAGCGGTGCTACCGGTTACCTCGGCGAGAACGCTAGCGTCCATTGGTGTGGTTCCTCCTGGTTATCACGCGTGACTCTCACGCGGGACGACAACGGTTGGTGCGTGGATCAGTGCTCTTCGGCGAGAGCGCCCTGGATGTAGCTGGCGCTCAGCACCGTGAAGACGTAGGCCTGCAGGACGATGACCAGCGCTTCGAGAAGGGTCAGCGCCACGGTCATCACCCAGGAGACCACCGACACCGGCGCCAACCAGGCGTTGGCGTTGAGCATCGCGAAGCCGCCGAGCGTGAAGACCAGCAGGAGCATGTGGCCGGCGAACATGTTCGCGAAGAGACGAACGGCCAGTGAGAACGGCCGGATGACGAAGGTCGAGAACGCCTCGATCGGGATCAGCAGCGGCAGGATGTACCAGGGTGCCGGCGGGATCAGGGCGTGCTTGAAGTACTTGGCGAAGCCGTGGTGCCGGATGCCGATGTAGTTGAACAGCACGTAGCTGATCACCGCGAGGATCGCCGGGAAGGCGATGTGCGAGTTCGGCGAGATCTGGAAGACCGGGATGATCGCGAACGCGTTCGTCAGCAGCACGAAGCAGAACAGCGTGGTGAAGTACGGCGCGAACCGCACGCCCGCGTGCCCGATCATGTCGACCGCGATGTTGTTCCGCACGAAGCCGTAGATCGACTCGGCGAACCACTGCTTCTTGGTCGGCACCAGCTTCGGGTTCCGGTAGGTCGCCAGGAAGAAAATGATCAGGACGCCGACCGCGATCCAGATCATCAGCGTGAACTTGGTGAACCAGTAGGAGTTCTCCGCACCCCAGGGCAGGATGCTGGGCAGGTAGAAGTCCTCCTTGCTAGGTGGGAATTCTGCCTGGCCCGCTGCCAGGACGTTCGCCTGTCCGAACACCGCGTCCCTTCCTAAGTAGGCGTGCCGAGTCGGCGGATGACCAGGATGACTCCCCCAGCCATGCCGAGCACGAAGCCGATCCCGGTGGCGACGCCACCGGTGTCGAGCCACTGGTCGACCAGCCAGCCGATGAAACCCCACACGAGCATGCCTCCGATGAGGTAGCTGAGCGCGGTCCAACCCTGACCGGCGCCGGACGGATAGTCGTCCGGTTGACCGGCGGGACGGGGGTTTTGGTCATCAGCCATGACGGGGCGAACGATATCAGCCGGGAAGACGAGGCTGTGCCTCACCCCCCGCACAACCGTCGTTGTGTGGGCTTCTCGTGGGCGCCGTCGTCTGTGGGCACGCTACTCCCCTTCCGCCCGTCGGAAAATGACCGGAGGCCAACACATTGCCGCGCGTCCGATAGGTGGGACACCCGGGTCGGTGACCAGGTCAGCCGGAGCGGCGGGCGTGCACCGTGGTCAGCCACCAGAGGTGCGCCCCAGTCCACACTGCCACCCCGGCAACGATGCCGAGGCAGAGCGGGATCAACCCCGCCCAACCGGTGGACGCCACCGCCACCAGGACGACACCCAACAGGGTGAACTTCAGCACGTAGAGCCCCACACCGAGCGGCAGCAGCAACTGCGGGTTGACCTGGTCGGCCCGCGCCAGCACCACCGTCGTGAGCGTGTAGCTGAACACCGTCACACCCACCCCGGCCGCCGCGCCGAGCGCGGCCGACGCGCCACCGGTCACCCCGCCGACCACGGCCGCGACCACGGCCAGCGCCGCCGACGCGGCCAGTAGCACCGGCAGGTGCCGCAACCGCCACCGCCGGTCGGCGGCGGGCTCGACCACCCCGGGCTCAGCCACGGGGGTACGCCGGGAAGGCCGCGACCAGTTCGGTCACCTCGGCGCCGATCGTGGTCAGCGCGTCGGCGCCACCCGGTGCACCCGGGTCGGTGCGTACCGCGCGGGCGATCAGGGCGGCCACCTGCCGCAGCTCACCCTCGCGCATGCCCTGCGTGGTGACGCTCGGCGTGCCGACCCGGATACCCGAGGCCACCATCGGCGGCTGCGGGTCGTACGGAATGGCGTTCTTGTTCAGGGTGATCGACGCGGCGTCGCAGCGGCGCTCGGCCTCGGTGCCGGTCACCCCCAACTCCCGCAGGTCGATCAGCGCGAGGTGGGTGTCGGTGCCACCGGACACCGGGCGCATTCCCTCGTCGGCCAGCCCGGCGGCGAGCGCCTGCGCGTTGCTGACCACCTGCCGGGCGTACGTCTGGAACTCGGGCTGGGCGGCCTCGCGCAGCGCGACCGCCTTCGCGGCGATCGCGTGCATCAGCGGGCCACCCTGGGTGAACGGGAAGACCGCCTTGTCGATCCGCTGGGCCAACGACTCGCGGCAGAGGATCATGCCGCCGCGCGGGCCACGCAGCACCTTGTGGGTGGTGGCGCAGACGACGTCGGCGTACGGCACCGGGGACGGGATCGCCCGACCGGCGACCAGGCCGATGAAGTGCGCGGCGTCCACCATCAGGTACGCGCCGACCTCGTCGGCGATCTCCCGAAACCGGGCGAAGTCGATCAGTCGGGGGTACGCGGTCGCGCCGCAGATGATCAGCTTGGGCCGGTGCGCCCTGGCCAGGTCGCGTACCTCGTCGTAGTCGATCAGCTCGGTATCCGGCCGGACCGGGTAACCGGCCGGGTGGAACCACTTGCCGGAGAAGTTCACCCGGCTGCCATGGGTGAGGTGCCCGCCGTGCGGCAGGTCCATCGCCAGCACCGTGTCCCCCGGCTGCACCAGCGCCGCGTACGCGGCCAGGTTGGCGCTCGCCCCGGAGTGCGGCTGGAGGTTGGCGTGCTCGGCCCCGAAGAGCTCCTTCGCCCGCGCGATCGCGATCTCCTCGGCCCGGTCCACCTCGGCGCAGCCGCCGTAGTAGCGCCGGCCCGGGTAGCCCTCGGCGTACTTGTTGGTGAGCGTCGAGCCGAGCGCGGCCAGCACCGCCGGCGAGGTCAGGTTCTCGCTCGCGATGAGCTGCAGTCCACTCCGCAACCGGTCCAACTCTCCGAGGACCACCCCGGCGATCTCCGGATCGGTGGCCCTGAGCTGGGCGAAATCCGGCCCCCAGAAGGTGCTCGTCTCGGTCTCCACAGCGAACGAGTCTAGACGATCTATTCCAAGGGGGTCAGTGGTCGTATGCGGTCAGGGACCGTAGGACTGGCTGGTTGGTGTGCCAGT
>NZ_JBNCKT010000129.1:0-13736 GCF_049841675.1 Micromonospora sp. DT4 | reverse complement strand
GAAATCCTCGACCTGCTCGACGTCAATCCGCTGGAATGGTGCTGACGATCGCCGACGTGCGGAATGCAGGGCTAGCCAGCGGCCCCGCGCGCCACCTGAGGTTTCGTCCCGCCGTCCCCCGACCGGGGCCGGTCGATAACGGCAGGGGCCGCCCAGCCTCCGTGGCGCGGCCGGAACGAGCGAACCCCCGGTCGTCCGCGCGGACGACCGGGGGTTCGCGGTGGCGGTTCAGCCCTGGTCGCCGCCGGGCAGCACAGCGGCCGCCTCGTCGCCGACGCCGGCCAGCACCCGAGCCTGCTGGGGCCAGGTGGCCATCGTGGGCGCGGCGCGCAGACCGGCGGCCCGGATCAGGTCGCGCAGCGCCGGCTCGTCCAGCGCGCCGAGCTGGCCGTAGGTGCGCACGCCGGCAGCCTGCAACGCGGCGGCCATCTTCGGCCCCACACCCTGGATGCGGCGGAAGTCGTCGGCCGAGCCCGTCGGATCGGTGTCCGCGCTCGCCGCCGGGACCGGCGTGGTGCCGGCCTCCCGGACCGGCGGCGCGGCCCGCACCGGCTCGGCGTCGTCGACGTCCGTCGCCGTCCCGCCCACCGCGACCGCCGGCGCCGTGCCGGCCGGCGTCGCCTCGGTGTACGAGGTCTCGTCCGGCGTGGTGTCGACCGGGCTGGTGTCGACCGGGCTGGTGTCGACCGGGCTGGTGTCGACCGGGCTGGCGTCGACCGGCGTCGTCTCCGCCTGTGCGGTCTCGGCCGGGGTGGCCTCGGGCGACGGAGTGTCGGTGCTGTCGTCCAGCGGCTGGCGCGGGGCGATCACCGTCGCCGGGCCGGGCTGCTCGTCGCCCGTGACCGGCTCGTCGATCGCGTCGGTCCGCTCGGCGGTGGGGACGGGCGGCGGGGGGTCGGTGAGGGCCATGTCGCCCGGGTCGACGGCGTTCGGCGTGAAATCGTCCGAGATGGTCACGGCGGCCGGCGCGCTGACCGTGTCCACCGGGGTCGGCTCGTCGGCGACCGCCACGGGCGGTGAGTCGATGCTCGCCGCCGGCCGGGCCTCGTCGGTCGTGGCCGGTGGCTCCGGGCTGGTGACCACGGCCAGGCCGGCGACGGGATCACCGTCCACGATGGGCCGGCCGGTGGCCCCCGCGCCCTGCCGGCCGCGCAGCAACCATCCGGCGGCCAGGCCCAGCAACACCGCCAGTACCACTATCAGCGAGTGTCCGATAGACCACTCCACGGCGAACCCCCCTCTCACCTCGTTGAGAAAGTCACGAGAAAAACTCGCCGCAGCTTCGCACACGCGCTCGGACGACGACAGACAGGACCGGTCGTAGGGCGCGCGCCATCGTCCGCCACCGCGTGTGGTGCGCGATGGGTGACGCAGCGTCGCGCCGGCACGCCCACCCACCAGCGTCGTCGCCCCGCCGCGACCAGCCCCGGACCCGTGCCGCGACCAGCCCCGGACCCCGTGCCACGACCAGCCCCGGACCCGTGCCGCGACCAGCCCCGGACCCGCGACCGACGGTCCGGCGCGGACAGAGCGACCCGGGCCGGCGCTCACACGCCGTACCCGGGTCGGTGGTGCCGCGGTCAGTCCTGGTCGCCCTCGTAGGTGTGGAAGTCGTCGACGAAACGGCGTCGCAGCGGGGGCACCCGGCTGGTCACTCCGAAGTAGCCGCGGGCGCCGAGCAGCGCGAGCCGTCCGACCACCGGCCGGTAGATCCGGTCGTCGCCGCTGGTGCCGCTGCGGTTCAGCGATTCGGCGACCCGCGCGAAGCCGTACGGCACCATGGCGGCCTCGTAGTCCGCCACGGCCTGCACGAGCGTCTTTTCTCCGGCGACGGCGCTGGTGAGGTGCTGGCAGAGCAGCCGGGCGTCGCGCAGCGCGGTGTTGGCCCCCACCCCGCGCCCCGGCGTCATCGTGTGGATGGCGTCCCCGAGCAGGGTGACGTTGCTGCTCTTCCAGGGGGGCGTCGGTTCGGACGTGCTCACCTTGATCGGCAGGACGCTGCCCGGATCGCTGATCCGCAGCAGTTCCCGCAGGTGTGGATGCCAGTTGGGGGTGAGGTCCAGCGCGACCCGTTTCAGGTCCTCGCCCCGACGTTGCAGCACGTCGACCGGGAACCGACGGGCCGTACTCCAGATGATGAGGTTGATGTAGTCGGCGCTGGTGTGCTCCGACAGACCGGACCAGGCCCGCAGCAGGGCGGCGTCGTCGTCGCCGACACCGGACTTGATCGCCCCGTCGGCGTTCCACTTGAACTCCATCACGTGCAGCACGCCCATGGTGCCGCCGGCGCCGAAGATGAGCGAGATGCCCTTGCCGACCCGCTCGGGCACGAGTTCGCGGGTCTGCGTGGTCAGCGGGATGCGGGTGGCGATGTTGATGGTGCCGGCGTCGCGGGTGACCGCGTGCGGCAGGTACTGGTGGCGTACCGCCGAGTGCGTGCCGTCCGCAGCCACCAGCAGGTCACCGGTGGCGCTGGTCCCGTCGGCGAAGTACGCGGTGACCGTGCCGTCGTCGCGCTGCTCGTACCGGACAAAGGTCTTGTCGAAGTGCACCACGTCGGCGAGGCCGGTGAGCAGCACCTGGCGCAGCACCGTCCGGGCCACCGAGTGTTCGGTGCGCACGGGATCGAGCGCCGGACGCAATTCGAACGACGCGGTCTCGCGCAGCCGTTGCGTGACCACGTTGAAGTAGCTCGGCGGCCGGGCGCAGGTGGCCAGGAACGTGGCGAACAGTTGTGGCGGCAGGCAGTCACGCAGCGCTCGGCTACCGGTGGGACCGATGCCCACGCGGTATCCGAGCAGCCCTTCGCCGCTGTGCCGGCGGCGCTCGTAGACGGCCACGCTGATCCCGGCACGACGCAGCCCGTGCGCCAGGCACAGGCCGCCCGTGCCGGCACCGATGATCAGGACGTGCGGCGGGGTGGTGAACATGTCAGCCTGCCGGGTGGGGCGCCGCCGCGTCGGCCGCGTCCCAGCGGTAGAAGCAGTCGGCGATGGCGTCCTTCGGGGAGCGCCAGGTCGACAGGTACGGGGAGGTGTGCGCGGCGAGTCGTTCGTTGACCTGCTGGAACAGCGGATGGTTACGGGCGGCGGCGAGGGCGCCCGGATTCACGTCCGAGGTCTCGATGAGGTGCACGAACACGTCGTGCAGGCCGTACAGGGACCGGTGCGTGACACCGGTGAGGCCGGGCAGTTCGGTGGCGTCGGACTCGGCGAAGATCTGAGCGACCCGCCCCTCCGCGCCCGGGATGATCCGGCTGACGATCAGTAGACGACTCATGGGACCCCTTCCGCCGGTGGCCGATCCCGACCCGCGGGCCGGTGGTCACGTGCTCGATGCGGTCACCGTGCCGCAGGACGTGTCACGTCACCGTCACGTGCGCCGACCGGCCGGTGACGGCCGTGCGGCCGTGTCCCGGCCGGTGGTCGCGGGGCGGGTGGCCGCCCGGATCGGGGCGAGTGTGTCGTCGAGCAGGGCGCTCATCGCAGGGCTGGGTTCGAGGCGCAGCTCGCGGCGCAGCAGGTCCCGGTAGACGTAGAAGGCGTGTACGGCCTCGAAGGCGTTGCCCTCGGCGAGGTGGATGCGCACCACCAGCCGGTGCGGTGTCTCGCGCAGCGGCTCGGCGGCCATCGCCTCCAACGCGGCCTCCAACGCCTCGCCGTGTCGGCCCGCGGCGAGGTGCTGGGCGGACACCTGCTCCAGCATGTGCAGGCGCAATTGCCGCAGCCGCTCCCGGTCCAGCAACACCCAGTCGTCGTACCAGCCGGGCAGCAGGTCGTGCCGGCCGGTGGCGAGCGCGCCGGCCGTGGTCCGCGGGTCGTCGCCGTTGCGGACCCGCTCGGCCGTCCCGACGAGGTCGTCCACGTCGAGGCGTACGGCCGGGGCCAGCCGGACCGTGTCGCCGGCCACGATCATCGGACAGCACGGGTCCTGCCGCAGCCGCCACAGCGCGGTCCGCAGCGAGGACAGCGCCCGCTCCTCGGACACGTCGGGCCATAGCAGCCCGGCCAGCTGACTGCGGGTGGCGCCGGGGCGCAGCCCGATCAGCGCGATCACCCGTTGCAGTCCGCGCGGCACCACGATGTGCGCGGTGGCGTGCAGGAGGCGGAAACCGCCGAGCAGGTGCAGCGTGAGGTCGCCCTCGCTGGGACCTCCGGCGGTCGGCACGGACGGATCAGCGGCCACGGCGGCACCCCCTGCGGAACGCTCGTCCCGACTGTCTGCTGTGTCCCGGATCGACTGCCCGCGTCGCCACCGTCGACTCCGTCGATGGAATCCGACCACGGCTGTCCAGGCACGGCGCCACCCGCGGAGCCGCCGGGCTGACCACCGTGAAGATTATCAATAACAGTCACGGTGCGTCAATGCCAACGTTGGCTCACCGTCGTTCGTCCGCTAACCGTGAGATCGGTTCTGAACTGCTAAAACGTCTGTTCATCGAGATGGGCTGCTCACACGGGACGCATAGCCCATGCACAGGTTGCGTCAACGCAGCGTCACCATTGGGCGTTCCTGGCCGGTCCGTTGCGGTGACGCCGTCGTGACGACGACTGCCGCATCGTGGCGGCAGTCGTCCAGCGCGTCCGCAGGCTCATCGAGCCGACCCGGACGCCGTGGGGGGAGGCCCAGCCATGGACCGATCGCTGATCATCGCGAAGGTGGTACCGACCGCCGAGGAACGGGTCGCCGAGATCTTCGCCGAGTCGGACGCGACCGAGCTGCCGCGCCTGGTCGGCGTCCGGCACCGCGCGCTGTACCGACTGCACGACCTCTACGTGCACCTGCTGGAGACCGAGCAGCCGGCGCCTCCGGCGGTGGAGGCCGCCCGGGGACACCCCGAGTTCGTCCGGGTCAGCGACCGGTTGCGGCCGTACGTCTCGCCGTACCTGTCGACCTGGCGCTCCCCGCGCGACGCGATGGCGCACTGCTTCTACCGGTTCGACGCCTCGGACGCCGGGGGACGCTCGTGACCGCCACCGCGGGGCAGGAGGAACAACTCTGGTCCCGGTGCGGCGGCTGCGCGAGCCTGCTCTACCGCAAACGGCTGCGACGAAACCTGGACGTCTGCCCGGAGTGCGGCGAACACTCCCGCCTCGGCGCACCGGAGCGGCTGCGGCTGCTCGCGGACCCGGGCTCGCTGCGCCTGCTGCCCGACGGGGTGCCCGAGGCGGACCCGCTGGAGTTCGTCGACGTGCTGCCGTACCCGCACCGGCTCAGCGCGGCGCGCGCCGCCACCGGCCTGCCCGAGGCGGTCCTCTGCGGCACCGCCACCATCGGCGGGCACCCGGCCGCCCTGGCGGTGATGGACTTCCGGTTCCTCGGCGGCAGCCTCGGCGCGGCGGTGGGCGAGCTGATCACCCGGACCGCCGAGCGGGCGCTCGACGACCGGGTGCCGCTCATCCTGGTCACCGCGTCCGGCGGGGCACGGATGCAGGAGGGTGCCCTGTCGCTGATGCAGATGGCCACGGTCAGCCAGGCCATCGCCGCGCTGCGCGAGGCGGGTCTGCTCACCGTCAGCGTGCTCACCGATCCGACCTACGGCGGGGTGGCGGCGTCGTTCGCCACCAACACCGACCTGGTGCTCGCCGAGAGCGGCGCCCGGATGGGGTTCGCCGGACCACGGGTCATCCGCCAGGTGACCGGCCGGGCGTTGCCCGAGGGGTTCCAGACCGCCGACTTCCTGCTGCACCACGGTCAGGTGGACATGGTGGTGCAACGCCGATCGCTGCGTGGCTGCCTGGCGGCCCTGCTGGCCGCGGCCCGCGCAGGCCGCCCGGCGTGCTCACCCGTACCCCGACAGGAGCCGGCGCAGCACCACGAGCGCCTGACCGACGCGGTCCCGCCGGACGGGCAGCGACCGCCGGTCGACGACGGCCCGCAGCCGGCGACACGCGACGCGTGGGACACCGTGCGGACGGCCCGCCACCCCGGCCGACCCACCACCCTGGACTATCTGGATTCGGTCTTCGACGGGTTCGTCGAGCTGCACGGCGACCGGATCGGCGGGGACTGTCCCGCGATCGTCGGCGGTGTCGCCCGGTTGGCGAGCCGGCACGTGATGGTGATCGGTCACCAGAAGGGGCACACCACCGCCGACCTGGTCGCCCGCAACTTCGGCATGGCCAGCCCGGCCGGGCACCGCAAGGCGCTGCGGCTGATGCGTCTCGCCGCCCGACTCGGCCTGCCGGTGGTCACCCTCGTCGACACACCCGGCGCCGACCCGGGGATCAGCGCCGAGGAACAGGGTCAGGCGGCCGCCATCGCGGAGAACATCCTCACCCTCACCGTGCTGCCGACCCCCGTCGTCACGGTGATCACCGGTGAGGGCGGCAGCGGTGGCGCGCTGGCCCTCGGGGTCGCCGACCGGGTGCTGATGCTCCAACACGCCGTCTACTCGGTGATCAGCCCGGAGGGCTGCGCCGCCATCCTCTGGCCGGACCGCTCCGCAGCGCCGCAGGCGGCCCGCGCGCTGCGGCTCACCGCACCCGACCTGTGCCGCCTCGGTGTCGTCGACGAGATCGTCCCCGAGCCGGCCGCGGCCGCCCACGACGACCCGGCCGAGACCGCCCGGCGGCTGCGCGCCGCGTTGCTGGCCAACCTGCTACCGCTGCTGGACGTGCCGCCCGCGATGCTGGTCCGCCTGCGGCGGCAGCGCTTTCGCCGGTTCGGCGCCACCCGCGCCGGCGTCCAGGCGGGTGCCCGATGACGGCCGGCGCCACGGTGTCCACCGCCGACGACCTGAACGGCCGCGCGGACGTCGACGGGCACCAGCCGGCAGACAGTCCACAGAGGACTGACACGGACCACGAGGAGGTGCTGGCCGGGCTGCGTCGACAGGCGCGGCACCTGCTGGCCGAGCTGGCCGGTCCGGTACGCCGGATCCGGCTGCGCAGCGGGACGACGGTGCTGGAGGTCGAGTGGCACCCGGGCGAGGCGGCCGCCGGATCGGACGTACCCCCGGCTCTGCCACCGGCCGCCACCGCGCCGCCGCCGACCGCGGCCGTGCCCGGCCCGCAGGCCGCGCTGATCCGGCCCCCGGTCCCCGGGCGCGCCGCGGTCCGGGCGCCGATCGTCGGCACCTTCTACCGCGCGCCGGAGCCTGGCGCGCGGCCGTTCGTCGCGGTCGGCGACCTGGTCCGTCCCGGCCAGCCGGTGGCGATCGTCGAGGCGATGAAGCTGATGAACGAGGTGAGCGCCGACCGGGCCGGCCGGGTCGTCGCGATCCTCGTCGAGGACGGTCAGCCGGTGGAGTACGACCAGCCACTGGTCGAGCTGGATCCGGCCTGACGGCGGGGGGTGGCCCATGTTCGAGACCGTGCTGATCGCCAACCGGGGCGAGATCGCCCTGCGGGTGCTGCGGGCCTGCCGGGAACTCGGCATCCGCACGGCGGTGGTCTACTCCGCCGCCGACGCGGACTCCGCGGCCGTCCGCCTCGCCGACCAGGCCGTCCGGATCGGACCGGCGTCCAGCCGGCGCAGCTACCTCAACGCCGCCGCGATCGTGGAGGCGGCCCGCCAGGTGGGCGCGCAGGCCGTGCATCCCGGGTACGGGTTCCTCTCCGAGGACGCCGACTTCGCCGAGATCTGCGCGGACAACGGCCTGACGTTCATCGGTCCGCCGCCGGCGGTGATGGCGGCGCTGGCCGACAAGTCCTCGGCCCGGGCCCTGATGAGCCGGGCCGGACTGCCGCTGCCGGCGGGCAGTGTCGCGCCGGTGGCGACCGCCGCCGCGGCGGCCGAGGTCGCCGACGCCGTCGGCTACCCGGTTATCGTGAAGGCCGCCGCCGGTGGCGGCGGCCGGGGGATGACCGTGGTGCGCCGCCCGGCCGAGCTGGCCCGGGCCTACGCGCGGACCCGGGCCGCCGCCCAGGCCGCCTTCGGTGACGACCGGGTGTACGTCGAGCGCTACCTCACCGAGGCGCGGCACGTCGAGGTGCAGGTGCTCTGCGACGCCCACGGCATCGGCGTGCACCTGGGCACCCGGGACTGCTCGGTGCAGCGCCGGCACCAGAAGCTCGTCGAGGAGGCGCCCGCTCCGGCGCTGTCCGCCGCGACGCTCGACACCATCGCCGAGACCGCGCTCCGTGGCGCACTGGAGGTCGGCTTCGTCGGCGCCGGCACGCTGGAGTTCCTGGTCGACGCCGAGGAACGCTTCCACTTCCTGGAAATCAACTGTCGGATCCAGGTGGAGCACCCCGTCACCGAGATGGTCACCGGGATCGACCTGGTCCACGAGCAACTGCACATCGCGGCCGGCGTGCCGCTGCGGTGGCGGCAGGAGGAGATCCGGCTGCACGGCGTCGCGGTGGAGTGCCGCGTCAACACCGAGGACCCGTCGCGCGGCTTCACCCCCACCCCCGGACGGTTGGAGCGGTTCACCCCACCGGGCGGCCCGTTCACCCGGGTGGACACCCACGCCCGGGCCGGCTACGTGGTCGGCCCCTGGTACGACTCCCTGCTGGCCAAGGTCGTGGTCTGGGCGCCCGACCGGGAGTTGGCGCTCAACCGGCTGGAACGTGCCCTCGACGAGTTCGACATCGCGGGCCCCGGCGTGCACACCACCATCCCGTTCGTCCGGCGGGTACTCGACGACGCCGGGTTCCGCAAGGGCCGCTACACCACCGGCCTCGTCGACCGCCTGCTCGCCGCGCCCGCACCGCAGCCGGCGACCACCCCCACACCCCGCGCCGCGCCCGCCGCGGAGCCCGACGTAACCCACAGGAGGACACGATGACCGTCACCCATGGTCGCCCGATGACCGCCGAGATCACCGACATCCTGGTGGCGCACTGCGGCCTGGACGCCGACGCCGCGGCCCGCACGCCCGCCGCGTCCCTGGAGGAGCTCGGCATGGACTCGCTCGCCCTGCTGGAACTCTCCGCGGTCGTCGCCGACCGGTGGCAGGTGAGCATCCCGGAACAGGCCGGGCAGCTGAGCATCGCGGCGGTGGCCGACCTCGTCGCCCGCCGCACCGACCCACCCGGGCACACCGAGAACTTCGTGGTCATCGACGCGCCGCTCGCGGTGGTCTGGGACGTCACCAACGACGTGGCGAACTGGACCGAGCTGTTCACCGAGTACGCCGTGGTGGAGATCCTGCACCGCGACGGGCACACCGTGCGGTTCCGCCTCACCATGTACCCGGACGAGAACGGGGTGGCGTGGAGCTGGGTCAGCGAACGCACCGCCGACCCGGTCAGCCGTCAGGTGCGGGCGCACCGGGTGGAGACCGGGCCGTTCGAGTACATGCGGATCCACTGGCGCTACACCGAGGAGGCCGGTGGCACGCGGATGACCTGGACGCAGGACTTCGCCATGAAGCCGACCGCGCCCGTCGACAACGCCGCGATGACCGAACGGATCAACACCAACAGCGTCATCCAACTCGCGGTCATCAAGGACCGGGTGGAGCGGATCGCCCGGGAACGCGCCGGCCACGGTGGCCTGGTTGCCGATCCGCTCTCGACGGGGGCCGACGCCGGCGACGTGTCGATGGAGGCCGGCGATGAGTGACCTGGGCACCCGGCTGATCGTGGCATCGGACGTACCGGCCGACCGGCGACGCGGCGCCGAGCTGCGCGTGCTGCTCGGCCCCCGCACCGTCGGCAGCACCTCCGGCTTCCTCGGAGTGGCGACGCTCGCGCCGGGGGAGCGGATCGCCGAGCACTATCACCCCTACAGCGAGGAGTTCCTCTACGTGGCACGCGGCGCGATCACGGTCGACCTGGACGACCAGCCCACTCAGGTGGCCGCCGGCGAGGCGCTGTTCGTGCCGGTCAACGTGCGACACCGCCTGCGCAACACCGGCTCGGAGCCGGCCGAGGTGGTCTTCCACCTGGGTCCGCTCGCCCCGCGCCCGGAGCTGGGGCACGTCGACACCGAACTCGTCGAACAGCGGGGCGGGTCATGACCGGGCGTCGCACGGTGGTCACCGGTGTGGGTGTGGTCGCGCCCGGCGGCGCCAGCCGGGACCGGTTCTGGAAGACCATCACCGAGGGACGTACGGCCACGCGGCGGATCAGCTTCTTCGACCCGTCGCCGTTCCGCTCGCAGATCGCCGCCGAGTGCGACTTCGACCCGGTCGCCGCCGGGCTCACCGACACCGAGCGGCGTCGCGCCGACCGGTACGTGCAGTTCGCGCTGGCCTGCTCCACCGAGGCCATCGTCGACGCCGGCCTGGTGCTCGACGACGCCGAGCGGGACCGCGCCGGGGTGGTGCTCGGCACCGCGGTGGGCGGCACGATGGCCCTGGAACAGGAGTACGTGCGGGTCAGCGAGCACGGCCGGCGGTGGCTGGTCGACGCGGCGCTCGGCGGCCCGTACCTGTACCAGGCGCTGGTGCCCAGCAGCCTGGCCGCGGACGTGGCCTGCCGGCACGGGCTGCACGGCCCGGCGCAGGTGGTCTCCACCGGCTGCACGTCGGGCATCGACGCCATCGGCTACGGCCACCAGATGATCGTGGACGGCGAGGCGGACATCGTGCTGGCCGGCGCGGCCGATTCGCCGATCTCGCCGGTCACCGTCGCCTCGTTCGACGCGATCAAGGCGACCAGTCCCGACAACGACGACCCGGCGCACGCCTCCCGCCCGTTCGACGCCGACCGGCACGGGTTCGTGCTGGCCGAGGGCGCGGCCGTGCTGGTGCTCGAGGAGGCCGAGCACGCCCGGCGGCGCGGCGCCCACGTCTACTGCGAGGTCGCCGGCTACGCCAGCCGCAGCAACGGCTACCACATGACCGGGCTGCGCCCGGACGGGCTGGAGATGGGCCTCGCCGTCACCGACGCGTTGCGGCAGGGCCGGATCATCCCCGAACAGGTCTCCTACATCAGCGCACACGGCTCCGGCACGCGGCAGAACGACCGGCACGAGACGGCCGCCTTCAAGCGGGCGCTGGGCCAGGCCGCGTACCGGGTGCCGATCAGCTCCATCAAGTCGATGGTCGGGCACTCACTCGGGGCCATCGGGTCGATCGAGATGGCCGCCTGCGCCCTCGCGATCGAGTTCGGTGTGGTGCCGCCGACGGCCAACTGGAGCACCCGCGACCCGGAGTGCGACCTGGACTACGTACCCAACGAGGCGCGGGAGGTGCCGGTGAACGTGGCACTGTCGGTGGGCAGCGGGTTCGGCGGCTTCCAGTCGGCGATGGTGTTCCGCCGGCTCCCGGCGGCGGCGTGAGCACCGCCCGGGCGGTCGTCACCGGCATCGGTGTGGTCGCGCCCAGCGGCGTCGGCGTGGACGCGCACTGGCGCACCGTGCTGGCCGGCACCCGGCGCACCGGGCCGATCACCCTCTTCGACCCGGCCGGCTATCCCACCCGCCTCGGCGGCGAGGTGCCCGACTTCACGGCCGACTCCTACGCCGACAGCCGGCAGCTCGTGCAGACCGACAGGTGGACGCACCTCGGCTTCGCCGCCACCCGCCTCGCGCTGGCCGACGCCGGGCTGCCCGAGAAGGCGCCCGACCCGTACGGCTACGCGGTGACACTGGCCAGCTCGTCCGGGGGCAACCTGTTCGGTCAGCGGGAACTGCAACGGCTGTGGGGCGGGCCGTCGCGCACCGTCGGCGCGTACCAGTCGATCGCCTGGTTCTACGCGGCCAGCGTCGGACAGCTCTCCATCCACCACCAGTTCAAGGGGCCGAGTGGGGTGCTGGTCGCCGAGGCGGCGGGAGGGCTGGACAGCCTCGCGCACGCCGCCCGTGCGGTGCGCCGGGGCACGCCCGTGGTGATCGCCGGGGCGACCGAGTGCCCACTGAGCCCGTACGCCCTGGCCTGCCAGTTACGCTCCGGACTGCTCAGCGACGTCGACGACCCGGAGCGGGCGTACCGGCCGTTCGACGCTGCGGCCAGTGGCTACCTGCCGGCCGAGGGTGGCGCGGTGTTCGTGGTGGAGGAGCTGGGGCACGCGCTGGCGCGAGGCGCGCGGATCTACGGCGAGGTCAGCGGCTGGGGCGCCACCCACGACGCCGCGCACACCACGGCCGACAGCGCTGGGGACCCGACCCAGTACGCCCGGGCGATGCGGCTGGCCCTGGACCGGGCCGGCGTCGCGGCGACCGCGATCGACGTGGTGCTGCCCGACGCCCTCGGCGTACCCCGCTACGACCGCAGCGAGGCCGCGGCGCTGCGGGCCGTGTTCGCCGACCGGCCGCCTCCGGTGACCACGCAGAAACCGTTGACCGGCCGGGCGCACCAGGGTGGCTCGGCGCTGGACGCGGCCACCGCCCTGCTGGCGTTCGCGCACGACACGCTGCCCGCCTCGGCCGGCCCCGACGAGGTCGCCGACGGGTGCGAGCTGGGCTTCCTGCGCGAGCACCGCCGGCCGCGCAGCCGGTTGGCGCTGGTCTGCGCGCGGGGCTTCGACGGGTTCAACAGCGCGCTGGTCCTGCGGGGGGCCGCGCCGACGAGGGGAGAGATGCCGTGAGCGAGCAGCGGGCAAGAGTGGTCTTCCTGGTCCGGGTGCCGGTGCCGCGCACCGAGCAGTTCCTCGCCGCGTACGAGGAGATCCGGCACCTGGTCGCCGAGGGCGTGCCGGGGCACCTGGTGGACCAGGTGTGCCGCTCGTCGACCGACCCGGAGCAGTGGTTGATCACCAGCGAGTGGGCGAGCCTGGCCGACTTCGAGGCGTGGGAGCGCACCGAGGAGCACCGGGATCTGGTGCGGCCGATGCGGGAGTGCTTCACCGACGCCCGTTCCCTGCGCTTCACCATCCACGCGCAGACCCCGGAACCCGCGCCGGACGAGGCGTCCCTCGTGGCCGCCGGAGGAAGCGAGGCCCGTTGACCGACCCGCAGCCGATCAACTCGGCCAGCCCCGTGACCACCGGGAGCGCGTAGGGTCTCGGAGTCCTGAAGGTACTGATCTCCGTCGACATGGAGGGCGTCTCGGGGATCGTGCATCCCACCGAGACGAATCCCGATCGGTACGACTACGAGCGCGGCCGGGCCCTCATGACGGCCGACGCGAACGCGGTGGTCGCCGGCGTCCTCGACGTACGTCTCGCGGGGTGCTCGTTGGGCGAGATCGGCCTCAACGCCGCCGTGGCGGGACACGTGGGCGCTCCGGTCGTCCTGCTCAGCGGAGACGACACCGCCTGCGCGGAACTCGGTGAGCTGGTGCCCTCGGTGGTGACCGTCGCGGTCAAGCAGACCCTGGGCCAGGCCGCCGCAGTGGCTCTGCATCCGCACGAGGCGCGCGAGGGGCTGCGCCGCGCCGACGCCGGCGCCATTACCCGACGCGCCTCGATTCCCCCGTGGACGGTGACCGGGCCGTTGGACGTCGAGGTCGACCTGTACGGCCCCTACATGGTCGGCCTCGCCGTGCTGGTGCCGGGTGTGACCCGGGTCGGTGGCGTCCCTCGCCGCGCGATCGACCGGAAGGACGGCATGGCCAGCATCGAGCAAGTCAAAGCCGCGCTCGCCCAGGCAGCCGAGCAGAGCGTCACGACGACGAGCCAGATCCGCGCCGCCATCGACGGCACCGACCAGGTGCTCGCTCGGCTGCGCGCGGTGTCCGCAGAAACTGGCCACCCCGCCATTTCTGAGGCGATCGCCCGAGCCGAGCAGAGCAAGCAACGTCTGATCGAGGCCGCCACGACCCTCCAGGGGCAGCAGATCGTCCGCAAGCGGCAGCGGCGGCTGACCGGCGTGGAGGACATGGTCCTGTCGCTGTCGGCGAAGGGCCTGACCACCGGTGAGATCAGCGCTCACCTGGCCGAAGTCTATGGCGCCGACGTGTC
>NZ_JBNCKT010000128.1:0-13742 GCF_049841675.1 Micromonospora sp. DT4 | reverse complement strand
GCCTCGTCCACGATCGGGCCGGCAGCTTGGCGATCAGGGCGTCGACCCGGGTGGTGGTGAACAACCCGGAGGCGACCTGGTCGTCGCAGCGGGTGGCCATCACATACGACACGTCCTGTTCCTGCAGCCAGCCTCGTAGGCCCGGGTTCTGTCCGTAGGCCTCATCGGCGGTGAACCACGCGAACGGCACCCCAGCGGCGATCGCTCGCTCCAGCATCGCCCGCGCCTGCTGCGGCTTGGTCGCGAACGCCACCTCGTCAGGGATCGCCGCGTCCCGGCACCGCTGCCGGTCCTCGGTCCACGACTTCGGCAGGTACAACTCCCGGTCGATCAACGCCCGGCCCTTGCCAGAGGCGTAACACAGGAACGTACCGATCTGACAGTTCTCCGTCCGCCCCGCCGTCCCCGAATACTGCCGCTGCACACCCGCCGACCGGGTCCCCTTCTTCAGGCCGTCCCTGGCGCAGGCCAGCCCCGGCCGGCCGCACTCGCCGGTCAAGGGCAGTCAGGTCCCCTTCCCGCCGCTCGTGGACGATCCCCAGGGGATCCTGGCCCTGCCCGAGGGCTTCAGCTACACCGTGGTCACCCGGACCGGCGTCACCCGGCTCGACCGTGGCCAGGGCGTGACCCCGTCGGACCACGACGGCATGGCCGTCTACGGCGCCGGCCACGGTCGCTACACCCTGATCCAGAACCACGAGATCGACCCCGGCGCCGAGTTCGGTGTGCCGCACGTCAAGGGCACCGTCTACGACGCCGGCGCCGTCGACGCCGGTGGCTGCACCGTGATCAGGACCGACCGTGCGGGCCGCAACCTGGGCGAGTTCGTCGCGCTCTCCGGCACGATCTCCAACTGCGCCGGCGGGCCGACCCCGTGGGGCACCTGGCTGACCTGCGAGGAGACCGAGGACCGCGCCGGCGACAGGTGGGCGGAGGGTGACCGCTCCGGCGTCTTCGCCAAGGACCACGGGTACGTCTTCGAGGTCTGGGCCGACGGCAGCGCGGACCCGAGGCCGATCAAGTGCCTGGGCCGTTACTCCCACGAGGCCGTGGCGATCGACAAGGACCGCACCCACGTCTACCTCTCCGAGGACGCCGACGAGCCCAACGGCCTCTTCTACCGCTGGTCGGCGCCGCGCGGCGTGAAGCTGGGCCCCGGCGTGCTGACCCGCCTCGCGCCGGACGCGGGTGTCCTCGCCGCCATGCAGATCATCATGGACGACGGTTCCGTGTTGCCGGACGTCGCCTACCTGACCTCCGCCCAGCTCGGCCGCCCGTTCCCCGTACGGTGGATCGAGGTGCCGGACCGCGACGCGCGGCACACCTCCGTCCGCGAGCAGTTCGCCGACGGTCAGGTCACCCGTGGCCGCAAGTTCGAGGGCGTGTGGAGCACCGACGAGGGTGTGTACGTCGTCAACTCCTACGCGTGGGACGAGGGTGACCTGCCGGCGGACGCGGCGCCGCACGACGGCATGGTCTGGTTCTACCACTTCACGAACCAGACCATCCAGCTCGTGACGTACTTCCCGCACCAGGCCGCCGCCGAGGAGGGGACGCCGGTCAAGTACACCGACATCACCTTCGACGGCCCGGACAACGTGACGGTCACCCCGTGGGGGAGCCTCGTGCTCGCCGAGGACGGCAAGGGCGCCTCCCACGTGCTCAGCACCATTCCGGGCGGGCCGACGTACGCGATCGCCCGCAACCAGCTCAACGACTCGGAGTTCTGCGGGCCGACCTTCAGCGCCGACGGGAAGGTGCTGTTCGTCAACATGCAGGACCCGGGCCTGACCCTGGCCATAACCGGCCCGTGGGAGAAGTACCTGGGCTGACGACCGACGATCGACAGGTGGGGAGCAGGCGGCGGCCTGCTCCCCACCTGTGGTTTTTTCAAACCTCGGCAGGGCCTGACTGTTGTCACGAGTTCGCGTGCACCTCGCATCGAAGCCGGTGACTAGGCGCACTGGAGCCCGCCTGGGCCTGTCGACGAGACTCGATGCAACGCCGGAAGACAGCAGCCGGCCGGATTCGAGAGGTGGCGGGACAGTGGACGAACGCTACGACAGCTACTGCGCCGCGGATCGCCTCTTCTACGACTCGCTCGGCAGCGCCGTCGCGCAGCCGGTCTTCCCGGCTGCCGAGCGTCCGATCCCGACCGGGTGGCGGCGTGAGCCGCTCGATGACTGGCTGATCTACGCGCCGGACGGCGGTTCGCTGCCGCAGCAGGGCTGGAAGATCCACGTGTCGGCGGGTCTGGAGAACGCCGAGCGTGTGCTGGACGCCGTCTGGGACTACTGCGTCCCCCGGGGGCTGTCCTTCAAGTTCCTCCGAGGGCCCCGCACGCTGCTGCTGCGCAACTCCAAGTACGCCTCCCGGGCGGCCAGCGGTAAGTTCATCACCGTCTACCCGCACGACGACGCGGAGCTGGAGCTGGTCTGCAAGGAGCTTGACGAGCTGCTGACCGGCGAGCCCGGGCCGTACATCCTGAGCGACCTCCGCTACGGCGCCGGCCCGATCCACGTGCGCTACGGCGGCTTCGCAGCCCGCTACTGCCACTCGCCCGACGGCCAGGTCGTGCCGGCGATCGAGGACGACTCCGGCACGCTGGTGCCGGACCGCCGCGATCCCGTCTTCCACGTACCGGCCTGGGTCACCCTGCCCGACTTCCTCGGCCCGCACCTGGCGGCCCGCGGCGGTACCAGCACCGACCAGGTGCCCTACCGGATCGAACGGGTGATCCACTTCTCCAACGGCGGTGGGCTGTACGTGGGCCGGGACCTGCGTACCGACACCGAGGTGGTGCTGAAGGAGGCCCGTCCGCACGCCGGCCTGGACGCCGACGGCACCGACGCCGTCGCCCGGCTGGCCCGGGAGGCCGACGCCCTGCGACAACTCGCCGACCTGCCGCAGGTGCCGCGGGTGCACGACGAGTTCGACCTGGGGGAGCACCGGTTCCTCGCGCTGGAGTTCATCGAGGGTCGACCGTTGAACAAGGTGCTGGTCGACAGGTATCCGCTGATCGACGCCGACGCGACGGACGATGACCGGGCGGCGTACGCCCGCTGGGCCCGGCACGTCCACGAGCAGGTCGAGGCCCTCATCGCGGCGATCCACGAACGCGGTCTGGTCTACGGGGACCTGCACCTGTTCAACATCATGATCCGTCCCGACGACCGGGTCGCCCTCGTCGACTTCGAGGTGACCGCCCCGATCGACGGACACCGCCGCCCCGGGCTACGCAATCAGGGCTTCGCGGCGCCGCGGGACCGGACCGGGCCGGCGGTCGACAGGTACGCCCTGGCGTGCCTACGGTTGGCGCTGTTCCTGCCGCTGACCCAGCTGGTGCGGCTCACCCCGGCGAAGGCGGCGCACCTGGCCGACGTCATCGCCGCCAACTTCCCGGTGCCGAGGCCCTTCCTCGACGCCGCGGTCGAGGAGATCACCGGTGGCCCGCGGGTCGCGGACGTACACGACGTGCCCGTCACGCGGGAGAAGCTGGCGACGGCCATCCTGGCCAGTGCCACTCCGGCGCGCGACGACCGGCTCTTCCCCGGCGACATCGAGCAGTTCCGCAGCGGCGGCCTCAACCTCGCGCACGGCGCGGCGGGAGTGCTGTACGCGCTGCACACGAGCGGCGCCGGACGCTGGCCCGAGCACGAGGACTGGCTGGTACGGCGGGCGACCGCGCCCCCGTCCGGCACCCGCTGCGGCTTCTACGACGGGCTGCACGGCGTTGCCCACGTCCTCGAGAGCCTCGGACGCCGCCAGGACGCACTGGACGTGCTCGACATCTGCCTGCGTGAGCCCCTCGACGGGCTCGACCACAGCCTGGCGAGCGGGTTGTCCGGGATCGCGCTCAACCTGGCCGAGCTGGCCGCCCGCACCGGGGAGGAGTCGTTGCGCGACGCCGCGTGGCGGGCCGCCGAGCGGGTGGTCGGGCAACTCGCCGACGATCCCGGCCCGGACGTCAGCGGCGGTCGCCACCCGTACGCCGGGCTGCTGCGCGGCCGGACCGGACCGGCCTTGATGCTGCTGCGGCTCTACGAACTCAGCGGCGACGACGACCTGTTGGAACACGCCGCCACGGCGCTGCGCCAGGACCTGCGCCGGTGTGTGCTGCGCCCGGACGGCGCTCTGGAGGTCAACGAGGGCTGGCGGACCATGCCGTACCTCGCCCACGGCAGCGTCGGTATCGGACTGGTCCTCGATGCGTACCTGCGCCACCGCGACGACGACCGGTTCGCCGAGGCCAGCGCGGGGATTCGCTGTGCGGCCCGGTCACCGTTCTACGCGCAGTCCGGGCTCTTCGCCGGCCGGGCCGGCATCATCGCCTACCTCGCGGCCTCGGTCCACGACGGCGACCGCCGGGAACTCGCCGCGCAGGTGGACCGGCTGGCCTGGCACGCGCTGCCGTACCGGGAGGGGACCGCCTTCCCCGGTGAGCAGTTGCTCCGGCTCTCCATGGACTTCAGCACCGGCACCGCCGGCGTGCTGTACGCGCTGACCTGCGCGCGGCAGGACGACCCGCCCGTGCTGCCCTTCCTCGCGCCCCTGCCGGGCGCGCAGAGACTCCCCCGCCACAGCGGGGGCGACAGGATCGACGATCGGAAGGAAGGGAGGTGAACGACATGGCGCTTCTGGACCTCCAGGGCCTGGAGATGGCTCCGGCCGACCGCACGGGTGGCGGTAGCCGGGCGAGCCTGCTGCTCTGCGGCGACAGCTCGCTCTCCGTCACGACCTGCAACTGATCCGTCGCAAACGTGATCGCCCTGGGTGGGTAGACGTGCCCACCCAGGGCGACCGCGTAGCACCGGGAGGACCGATGTCGACGTTCGACGCGGGGGACCGGCTGCTGCGGCGGACGGTCCTTGCCGGCGGCGGCTGGACGGCCGGGCTGGCGGCGGTCGCGCTACTGGGCGCGGCCGCCGAACTGTTGCTTCCCACCGCCCTGGGCCGCGCCGTCGACGCCGCCCTCACCGGCGGCTCGATCTGGTGGGCGGTGTCCGCCTGCGGCCTGGTCGTCGCCCTCGTCTGCGTCGACAGCCTGACGGACCTGGCCAGCGGATTCGGTGCGGCACGCGCCACCGCCGGGCTACGCCGCCACCTGCTGCGCCACCTGTTCGCGCTGGACGTCCGTGCCACCCGTCGGTACCCGGTGGGTGATCTCGTCGGCCGGTTGGTCGGCCAGGCCGCCGACGCGGGACAGGCCGGCAATGCCGTCGTCCTGACCGTCGTGGCGGTGCTCCCGCCCCTGGGCAGCGTCGTCGCGCTCGCCATCCTGGAGCCGGTCCTGGGGATCACCCTGCTCGCCGGCCTCGGTCTGCTCGCCGTTCTCATGCGTGCCTTCGTGGCCGACGCCTCGACCGCGACCGCCGGGTACCAACGGGTGCTCGGCGTCATCGCCGGCCGACTGCTCGAGTCGCTGACCGGCGCCCGGACCATCGCCGCCGCCGCCACCGTCCGCCGCGAGGAGGCCCGGGTGCTGGCAGCCCTGCCGGAGTTGGGCCGGCACGGCCGACGCACGTGGGACCTGCTCGCCAGGGCGAGCGCACGCACCTCCGCCGTGGCGCCGCTGCTGCACCTGAGCGTCGTCGCGGTCGGCGGGTACGCCCTGACGGCGGGCTGGCTCACGCCCGGTGAACTGGTCGCCGCGGTCCGGTACGCGGCCATGGGCGCCGGCCTCGGTGCGGTCCTCGCCACACTCAACCACCTGGTACGCAGCCGCGCGGGGGCACACCGGGTGGCCGAGGCGCTGCGAGAGCCCGCCACCGCGACGGGCGACCGGCCCCTTCTGACCGGCGGCGGCGCGCTGCGACTGCGCGGGGTGTGTGTGTACGGCGACGATGGCAGCCCCATCCTGGACGGCATCGACCTGGACGTACCGGCCGGCGCGACAGTGGCCGTCGTCGGAGCGTCCGGCGCCGGTAAGTCGACTCTGGCCGCCGTGGCCGGACGGCTGCACGACCCGGACCGCGGTGAGGTGCGCCTCGATGGCGTACCGCTGCGTGATCTCGACGCGTCGGCGTTGCGCCGAGCCGTCGGCTACGCCTTCGACCAGCCGGTGCTGATCGGCGCTACGGTCCACGACGTGATCGGCCTGGCGTTGCCGCTCGCGTCCGCGACACCACCTGCCGACGGGCGTCCGGCCACGCCGGCGGTCCTGCGGGCGGCGCGCATGGCGGCGGTCGCCGACGTGATCGACCGTCTGCCCGAGGGGTACCGCACCCCGCTGGTGGACACACCGCTCTCCGGTGGTGAGACTCAACGCCTCGGCCTGGCCCGGGCGTTCGCCGCCGAACGGCTGCTCATCCTGGACGACGCCACGTCCAGCCTGGACACCGCGACCGAACACCGGATCACCGAGGCGGTCGTCGGGCGCGCCGGCGAGCGGACCCGACTGGTGGTCACCCACCGGACAGCGGCTGCCGCCCGCGCCGACCTCGTCGCCTGGCTGGACGGCGGTCGGCTGCGCGGCCTGGCGCCGCACCGGCAACTCTGGGCCGACCCGGACTACCGGGCTGTCTTCGAGCCGGCCGGCGGTGGGTCGTGAACCCGCTGACCGTACGCCAGGTGACCTGGCGGGCGCTGCGGGCCCGCCGGCGTGATCTCGCCCGGCTCTGCGGGTGGTCGCTCGTCGAGGCGCTGCCCGCGCTGCTCGCCGGCCTGCTGGTCGCCCGCGCCGTCGACGAGGGTTTTCTGGCCGGTCGCCTGGTCGACGGCCTGGCGTGGTTGGCGGCCCTCGCCGTGGCCGTGCTGGTCGGCGCGGCGGCGACCGGTCGGACGTACCGGAGCCTCGGCGCGGTGGTGGAGCCGTTCCGCGACGAGGTGGCCGCCCAGGTGGTGCGGGGTGCGCTGCGCGATGCCACCCGCGCGGGCGGTCGCCCGGACAGCGCGGCGATGACCCGGCTGACCCACCAGATGGAGATCGTCCGTGACACCTTCGCCGGTCTGCTGATGGTGACGCGTGGTTTCCTCTTCTCGGCGGGCGCGGCCCTGCTCGGCCTCCTCGCCCTCGCGCCGGTGGCGGCGGCGCTGGCCGCCGCGCCGCTGGTCGTCGGCCTGGTCGTGTTCCTCGCCGCGCTGCCGGCCACGGTCACGCACCAGCGGGCGTACGTCCGCGCGGGTGAGCGGTTGGGCCAGTCGGCGGCGACGGCGCTGGCCGGTCACCGCGACGTGCTGGCCTGTGGCGCCCAGGCGCGGGTGGAGTCCGACGTGGAGCGCCGGGTGTCGGCGCAGGCCGCCGCCGAGCGCACCCTCGCGCGGATGGCGGTGATCCGTAGCCTCAGCCTCGGTATCGGCGGCTGGTCGCCGCTGGTGGTGCTGCTCGTGGCCGCTCCGTGGCTGGTCGACCGCGGCATGACGGCCGGCGCGGTCCTGGGTGCGCTGATCTACGTGTCGACCGGGCTGCAACCTGCCCTGCACACCCTGGTGCAGGGCCTCGGCGGCGGCGGGTTGCGCTACGCGGTCACCCTGGAGAACATCCTGCGCGTCTATCCCCACCTCCCGGCGCCGGCGGAGGAGAACCCCCGCACGCGACCGCCGACCAGGCCGGTCGGCGGCTCGCCGGCCGTCGAGGTCCGGGAACTGACCTTCCGGTACGGCCCGATCGCCGAGCCCGTCCTGCGGAACTTCTCGGTGACGCTGGCCGACGGCGAGCACCTGGCCGTGGTGGGACCCAGTGGCGCGGGCAAGTCCACGCTGGCCGCCCTGCTGGCTGGTCTGGTGTCGCCACAGGAGGGCACGGTCCATCTCGCCGGTACTCCGGTCGCCGACGCCGAACCAGCCGTCCTGGCGGGGCTGCGGGTGTTGCTGCCGCAGGAGGCGTACGTCTTCACCGGCACGCTCGCCGACAACTTCCGCTACCTGCGGCCCGACGCCGACGACGACACCCTTGAGGTCGCCCTCGACGCGCTCGGCGCGCGTCCCCTGGCGACCAGGCTGGGTGGCCTGGACGCGCCGGTCGTACCGGCCCTGCTCTCCGCCGGTGAGCGGCAGCTCGTCGCGGCGGTCCGGGCCTGGCTCGCGCCCGCCCCGCTGGCGGTCCTCGACGAGGCGACCTGCCACCTCGACCCGGCACGGGAGGCGACCGTCGAGGCGGCCTTCGCCCGGCGGCCCGGCAGCCTCGTGGTGATCGCCCATCGGATCAGTTCCGCCCTGCGGGCCGACCGGGTGCTGGTCCTCGACGGCGACGCGCCCGCCGTGGGGACGCACGAGCAGTTGCTCGACCGCTCCGCCACCTACCGGGCGCTCGTCGGCTGCTGGGACGAGCCGATGACGCCGTTCCGGACGGTGGAGCGGCAGGGCTGAGACCCGCCGGTCAGATCCAGCCCGCCTCGCCCGCCAACCGCACCGCCTCCACCCGGGTGCGGGCACCCACCTTGCGGGCGATCCGACCGAGGTGGTTGCGGACGGTGCCGCGGGAGAGCCCGAGCGATGCCGCCACCTCGGCGACCGGCGCTCCCACCGCCGTCAACGTCAACACCTCCCTCTCGCGGTCCGTCAGCGGATCGTCCGAGCGTAGGGCCGCGACGACGAGGTCCGCGTCGAGGACGGGCTCCTGGCGGGCGAGCCGGCGGATACCGTCGACGACCCGCTGGGGAGCGGCGTCGTTGCGGAGGATGCCGACCGTCCGGGTGGGGCTGAGCATGCCTCGCAGTCGCCGGGCCCGGTGCGGGTGGACCAGCATCAGGAGGGGACACAGACCCAGGCGGCCGGAAACCTCCTCCTCGACCAGGTCGAGGTCGGCCACCACCACGTCCGGGCGCTGGGCACGGACGGCCGCCGGGACGGCGTCGCCGCGATCCACCTCCGCCACGACACGGATGTCCTCCTCGGCGGCGAGGACGAACGACAGCGCGCCCAGCACCAGAGCCCCGTCCAGAGCGAGCAGGGTACGGATCACGATGAGCCTTCCCGCGCTTGGATAATGATCACTCAACGTCAATATTCAAACACGCATCTTCCGGGGCCGCGCGGCGACGGGGCGAGTCCGTCCGCTTTCGACGGACCCGCCCCGCGATGCCTACAACCAGCCGTTACGCCGGGCGTGCCACACCGCCTCCAGCCGGTTGCGGGCCCCGATCTTGCGCAGGATCACCGACAGGTGATTGCGCACCGTCCCGTGGGCCAGGAAGAGGCGGCCGGCGATCTCCTTCAGCGGCAGACCCTCGGCCGCCATCCGCAGCACGTCCATCTCCCGAGGGGTCAACGGCATCTCCGGGGGGCTGAGCACCGCCACCGCGGCGGCCGGGTCGATCGCCCGCTCCCCGGCGGCGAGCGCGCGGATCGACCGCACCAACTCGACCAGAGGGCTGTCCTTACCGACCAGGCCGCGCGCCCCGGCCGCCAGCGCCGCCTTCACCAGCGCCGGGCTCCATCGAGGGCTCATGGCCAACACGGCGGCCTGCGGCGCCTCGACGCTGATCCGGGCGACCACCTCCACCGGGTCGGGCACCTCCGGCGTCAGCGCCAGCACGACCACCTGGGGTCTGCACCGGCGGACCGCCGTCAACAGCTCACCGACGCCCTCGACGTCGGCGACCACCTCCATGTCCTCCTCACGGGAGAGCGCGGCGCAGAGCGCCCCGCGCAGCAAACCCATATCCTCGGCGACAACAACGTGGATCACCGTGTTTCTCCGATCTCAGGTCCACGTCACGACGGGCACCGATCCCGGCGTATCCACGGGGTCGGCCACGACCGTCGTGCGCGTCAGGTCGGGCGGCCATTGGGCCTGCGCCGCCGTCAGGGCGGGCGGGCACGGGCACCATTGACCAGGCCAGTGGGGTGGGACCGACCGCGTGGGCCAGCGGCCCGGGTCGGTCGACCCGCCTCAGCCGGGGCGGGCGACTACTGACGGAGTTCGGCGCTCGATGAGGAGCGGCACGAGGTCGCGAGGTCTCTTCGCATCCACGTATGACGGCCGGTCGGCCGGTCGGATCAGGCCCGGCGCGGGCGGCGAACCCTCGTCGACACCGGCCGCGTCCTGGTCGGCCGGCGTGACGGGTCGGCCCGGGAGGCCATTTTTTGCGGCCACCGGGCCGGGACGCGCGGCCGGGCGTCCGGTCGCGGCGGTGAAAGGCGCGGGTTCGGTGCCGGACGTCGGCGGTCGCGCGGCCGAGGAGGGCGCGGCCGCGGCGCGTACGGGCGACAGCGGCGGATTCGCCGACGGCGGCAGTAGGGCCGGTGCGGGTACCGGGTCGGTCACCGGCACGGCGGCCCGTCCGAGTGCGGGGAGAGTGATCAGCCGAGGTGCCCTCGGAACGATCACCGCGCCGAGGTCGGGCGGTAGTACGGCGTCGACGACACGCAGGAGCGCCGTGACGAGAGGCTGGATCGGCAGTGCTCGCACCATGCCGACGACGTGGGGCAGCGGGGTGACCAGGCCTGCGGTGAGCGAACCGACCGGGCCGGGCAGCCCGAGGGGATCGGGCGCGGCGGGCCGGGGTGGATCATCGGCCGGCCGAGGTGGGTGGGCGCGGCGAGCCGGACGATGGGCCGCGCGAGCGACGGAGGCCGGCCGCAGTTCTTCGTGCCCGGTGGCACCGGCCGGGACGGACGTGCCGACCCGGGGTGGTGGCACGGACACGCGCGCTGCGCGTCGAGGCCGCCGAGGCCCCGTCGAGGGCAGTGCGTCCCGGGCGCGAACGACGCCACCGATGGCCCCGGTCGGCGGGCCGCCGGGCGTGTCATCGCGGCGGTGGTGGGTGCCCACCGCGCGCGGGCGGTCGCGGTCGGGCCGCTCGGCGACCGTGACCCTTGTGACCGGCTCGACCAGGGTCCCGACCTGTCGACGAAGCTCATCTCCGGAGCTGCTGCGCGTCCCGTCGGCGGCGGCCGGCCCCTGGAACAGGGCAGCCAGGAGGAAGCCGGCCCCGACGGCGACCGCGAGCAGCGCCACCCGCCGGGCGAGCCTGCGCAGCCGGCCGGCCACCGGTGGCGTGGATCGGCCCGGCGCAGACGTCGGCGCGGTTCCGTTGACGGGACTTCGCACGCGGGCGCGACCCCCTCTCCTTCTCGATAGCTGACCCATAGTAGCGATGCACTTACGTATTTGCACACGGTGATGCGGGTGGACGTGAGCTGTGCGGGCACCTCTGTCCGCCCGAGCGCGCCCGGCAGCGACTGAGCCGCCGGTCCGGACCGGCTGTCACGGCACGGGACCGCACCGGCGAGCCGTTTTCGGCAAACCAACCCACGGCACCCCATTCCCGCCGCTACTCCCAGCGGCAGCTGCCGCCGCTCGGTGAGGGTGGCGGCATCTTCAACGACGGCATCTTCCAGTTACAGCACGGCAAGATCTTCCGTACCGACGCCGGCCAACGCGGCGGCGGCGTCTTCAACCAGATCGGCCGGTTCGTCACCGAGGACAGTCAGATCAGTGAGAACGCCGCCAGCACGAGAAGCACCATCGAGAACGGCGGCGGCGTCTACATCGGCAGCGGCGTCGTCGTGCTGCGGCACACCATCGTCACCCGCAACAAGGCGTTCGGCACGAACTCGCGCGGCGGCGGGATCTACAACAGTGGCACCGTCACCCTCACGGAATCCAAGGTCACGGAGAACATCTCCGTCGTGGCGCCGGGTGGGGTCTTCAACAACGGTGGTCAGGTCACGGTGGACGACAAGTCGGTCATCAGTGGCAACCGGCCCACCAACTGCACGCCCAGCGCGCCACCCGTACCCAACTGCTTCGGCTGACCACCGCGGCACCCGGTCCCGCCCACGTCCTGACCACCAGGTCGGACCGTGGGCGGGACCCGCCGCGTGCGGTCAGAGCCGGGAGGTGAAGGTGGCCAGGAAGCGGTGCGGGGTGATGACGCCGGCGTTGTCGAAGCAGATCACGTCGACGTCGGCGTTGGTGGTGTACGTCCACGGTTGGGTGAGGTGGCAGTAGTTGCTGCCGGCGCCCTGCGCCACCACCTGGACGTGCGTCTCCTTGACACCGATCTGCGGGAACGTCGCCAGGTAGCGGCCGGCGGGCGCGATCGCCGCGACGGTGTTCGCGCCGACGCCGAGCACCGAGTTGTCGTTGGTCGGCCCGCCGACGGCGGTACCCAGGTAACCGAAGTACGACGGGGGGCCGAGGGAGCCGATCACCGGGCGGCGGCGGTGGTACGAGAGGGCGAAGTCGGTGTTGACGAAAGCGCCGGCCTGGTCGTAGCAGAAGACGTAGACCTGCACGTCGCTGCCGACCGCGCTCCAGGAGTAGACCTTGCATCGGCGCGGTCCGGCGTTCGGCTGCACGGCGGTGACCTGCACGTCGCCGGCGAGCACGCCGGCCAGTCCGACACCGGGCAGCCGCACCAGGTACTGCCCGACGCCGAGCGGCCCGACGGTGTTCACCACCCCGGTCGAGTTGTACGACTGCACCACCACGCCGCTGCTCCACTGCACGTACGCGTGCGAGGTGCCGGCCGGCAGCACGCCCGAGCTGGTTGTCCAGAGCACGGTGAACGGGGTGTCCTCGCGCGTACCGCCGGGTCGGTGGCACTGCACGTCGACGATCTCGTCGGCGCCGGACTGGAACCAGCGGACCACCTCGCAGTAGTGGCCGGTCCGGTTCACCGGGGTCACGTGCGGCACGCCCCGCGAGCTGGCGCCCACCTGCGGAAAGCGGACCTGGAACCGGCCTGGCGCGAGCTTGACGCCGTCGGCCCAGGCGGCCGGGAATGCCGTCTTCCAGCTACCCCACTGTCGGCTGGTGTCCAGCACGGTCCAGACCGTGACGGTGGGGTCCTTGACGTACGCGAATCCCCAGCGGTCGGCGGTGGCCGCGGCGGCCGGCGCCGGTGGCGCGAGTGCGCTGGCGGCCAGGGCGGCGGCCAGCGCGGTGGTGACGAGCGAGCGGAGACGCATGTGTTCCTCCATTCGACAGGGACGTGTCGGAGAGGAGTGTGCGGTTGGCGATGTCTCGGCTACAGTCAGCTACTGCGCGCTCCGGTGTCGGGTGTCGGCCACCGGCCGCGTGCATACGACGGACGGCCCCCACACTCGATCGTGGGGGCCGTCCGTCGGTGGGGTGCGTGTGGGGTCAGCCGCCGGCGAAGGTCACCTCGGTGCCGCACTTGGCATTCTGGTTCAGGCAGGACTTCACCAGGGGGCCGAGGTGGGCCGGGTCCCAGGCGTTCATGAAGTCACCGTGCATCGAGGACGGCTTGCCGGAGGAGAGGCTGAGGCCGTCCCCGCCCAGCGACTGGTAGTTGACCATGAAGGACAGGTCCGGCACCGCTACCGGGTACTTGCCGGTGCAGACGCCGTTGACCGGGTCGCCCATGTGCGACTTGTGGTCGGGGGAGTCGATGTTCTTACCGTCCCAGCAGTCCTTGAAGACGAGCTGGAAGATGAGGTTGCCGCCGGGGGCGCAGACCGGCCAGTTGCCGTCGGCGCTGCGACCGGTCTCGGCGCTGCCGGCGCACCAGAACTGGTTGCTGCCGGCGTTCTTCGGGGTGTCGACCTGCTTCTTGGCGTCGCCCTCGACCATCCGCAGGCCCGGCGGGAACGGCTTGACGGTGGACGGGTCCTTGACCCGCGAGCCGTAGTAGACCCGGAAGCTCTTCATCGGTACGGGCTTGCCGTCCTTGCGCAGCTCCGGCGTCCAGTAGGCGCTCAGGTCACCGGGGGCGTTGCACGTGGTCTTCGAGGACAGCAGCTGGTCGGTCGTGGTTATTGACCAGTAACCCAAAGGTGCCGTGATCGTTGTCCGTGTATGGGTGTTGCGGTACGTGATGCGCGGCGGCTTT
>NZ_JBNCKT010000127.1:0-13752 GCF_049841675.1 Micromonospora sp. DT4 | reverse complement strand
CCTCGCCATCACGGGACTGGTATCCGACCGCGCCGCCGAGCGGTGAACCACACCCACCGAACCGCCCATGCAAGCCTAACCAGACATCAATCGCGCACCAAGTCGTAAGCGCCGGATCCAGCGCCGTTGGTCCTCAAGGGCCGCTTCCACGTCGACTACTGGGATGATCTGGGCTGGCCGGACCAGTTCGCGGACGCGGCGTACACCGCGCGGCAGGAGGCGTACGCCCGCGCGTCCGGCTCCGGGCGTCTGTACACCCCGCAGATGATCGTCAACGGCACCGTGGAGTGTCGGCGCCCCTCGACGTCGAGCGGGGTCAGATGGAGGTGGTACCGCCGCCGGATCTCGACCCCGCCCAGGCGACGGTGATCGGCCACGTCCAGCGCGAGGGCGACCGGGCCATCGTCGGCGCCACGGCCGTCGACCTGGCTACGGCGGCCGGCTGACGCCTGTCGGGCCGACACATTGACGGGAATCTGGACGGTCGATTACCGTGCCGAGTGAGAGAGCGCTCTCTCAGTCGACGTTTTCCACAATTCCGACGCACGGCGCCGGGGCGGCACGGTCCGCGCCCGGACGCGCGATGGAGGCACCATGAAACCTCCCGTCCCCCACCGCCGATGGGCGCTGGCAGCCGCCACCGCCCTGGCCCTGGTCGTCGGCGGCCTCACGATCCCCGTCACCCGCACCGCCGAGGCCGCACCCGTCGGCGCCGGCAGCTACACCACCACCCCGGTCGGCGCGCTCCCCACCGGGTGCGGCCAGATGTCCAGCAACCCCCGGCAGTTCGCCACCGCCAACGCGCCCGCCGGCGCGGTGCCCACCAACGACTGGTGGTCCTCGCTGCTGTGGAAGCGTACCGACTGCGCCTTCAGCGAGCCCCTGCACGCCCACCCGACCTCCTACGACACGTTCACCGACGGTCTCGGCTTCTCCGCCAACTCCACGCCGGCCATCAGCGGCACCGCGACCGGCGTCGGCGAGTACCACTACCCGTACGTGCAGGACATCCGCGTCGGCGTGGCCGGGCTCGCCGCCGGACAGGTCAAGGTCGACGGCTGGACCGACTGGACGGTCAGCCCGTACTGGAGCGACGGGAGCCGCACCCTGCGCGCCACCATCGGCCACGGCCTGCCGTTCGCGTACTTCCAGGCCAGCGGTGGCGACGCGGTGATCGACACGTCCGGCACCGCCGAGGTGTGGTCCAACAGCGGCGCCACCATCGGCTTCCGCGTCAACGGCCACGACTACGTGGCGTACGCCCCGAGCGGCGCGAGCTGGACCGTCAGCGGTGGCCGCACCTCCTCCACCCTGGCCGGTCGCGGCTACTTCTCGGTGGCCCTGCTGCCCCCGACGAGCAGCGCCAGCGAGCGTACCGACCTGGCCAGCACCTACGGCCGGTACGCGCACGCCCACGTCACCGGCACCCGGGTCTCCTACGCCTACGACCCGTCGACCAACGGCCTGAGCACGACGTACGCCTTCACCACCACCGCCCGCGAGGGCAGCGCCACGCAGACCGTGGTCAGCCTCTACCCGCACCAGTGGAAGTCACTGGCCGGCTCGACCCCGATCACGCCGACCTACCCGTCGGCCCGGGGCAGGATGAAGGTCCTGACCGGGATCAGCCAGTTCCGTACCGCCATGACGTTCCAGGGCGTCCTGCCGGAGCTGCCGGCCGTCGGCGACGGCAGCGGATCGGACCTGTCCACACTGACCGGCCAGCTCGCCGCCGCCCGGGGTAACCCGATGGACCAGCGCGGCAACGACACGTACTGGACCGGCAAGGGGCTCGGCCGGGCCGCCCGGATCGCCGAGATCGCCGACCTGGTCAACGACACCGCCACCCGGGACAGCGCGCTGAACGCGATCCGCGGCACCCTCACCGACTGGTTCACCGCCTCCAGCGGCAAGACCAGTCGGGTCTTCTACTACGACGCCAACTGGGGCACCCTGATCGGCTATCCCGCGTCGTACGGCTCCGACCAGGAGCTCAACGACCACCACTTCCACTACGGCTACTTCATCGCCGCCGCGGCGACGCTGGCCAAGTTCGACCCGACGTGGGCCGCCAGCAGCCGCTACGGCGGCATGGTGGACCTGCTGATCCGTGACGCCAACAACTACCGCCGCGACGACACCCGTTTTCCCTACCTGCGGGACTTCGACATCTACGCCGGGCACGACTGGGCGTCCGGGCACGGGTCGTTCGGCTCCGGCAACAACCAGGAGTCGTCCTCGGAGGGGATGAACTTCGCCAACGCCCTCATCCAGTGGGGGCAGGTCACCGGTGACACCGCCGTCCGCGACGCCGGCGTCTTCCTCTACACGACGCAGGCCGCCGCCATCCAGGAGTACTGGTTCGACGTCAGCGACCAGAACTTCCCCGCCACCTTCGGGCACTCCACCGTCGGCATGGTTTGGGGCGACGGCGGGGCGTACGCCACCTGGTTCAGCGGCGAGCCTGAGATGATCCAGGGCATCAACCTGCTGCCGGTCACCGGCGGGCACCTCTACCTCGGCAGCAACCCGGCGTACGTGCGCACCAACTATGCCGAGCTGGTCCGTAACAACGGTGGACCGCCGACGGTGTGGCAGGACATCCTGTGGCAGTTCCAGGCCCTCGGCGACCCCGACGCGGCCCTGGCCAACCTGCGCGCCAACCCGGGTTACACCCCGGAGGAGGGCGAGAGCCGGGCGCACACCTTCCACTGGATCCGTAACCTCGCGGCGCTGGGCACCCTCGACACGTCGGTCAGCGCCAACCACCCACTCAGCGCGGTCTTCTCTCGCAACGGCGCGCGCACCTACGTGGCGTCGAACCCGACCGCGAGCCCGATCACCGTCACCTTCTCCAACGGCACGCGGCTCACCGTGGGGGCCGGGCGGACGGCCACCACCGGGGCGTACACCTTCAGCGGTGGCAACGCCTCCGGCGGCGTACCTCCCACGAGCGCGCCGCCGACCACGGCGCCGCCGACCACGGCGCCGCCGACCACCGCCCCGCCCACGACGGCACCGCCGACCACGCCGCCGCCCAGCTCGGGCTCGCCGACGCGGTACCTGCTCGTTGGTGGAGGGTTGGGCAACGCCGGCAGCGCGGCCACGACCACGGTCGCGGCCGCCGACGGAAACCACGACGGTACGCCGACGAACGCCCAGGTCTTCACCGCGACCGGCCTGCACCTCACCTACTCCGGGGCCCAGACCGCGTTCGACCTGTTCCTGGACGCCGGCACGGCGGTCGGCAACGGCGTGCAGGTGCGGGTCTCCTACGACCTGACCGGCAACGGCAGTTGGGACCGGACGGAGACCTGGCGCTACTTCGCCACCGACCCGGTCGTCGGCTACGAGCACTACACCCAGAGCGCCGGCCTCGCCTCGGCCACCGGGACGTTGGGCACGTTGAGCAACGGCACGGTCCGGGTCGAGGTCTGGTCGGCCATCGGCAACAACCCCACCACCCTGGGCATCGGCAACCAGTCGGTGCTTCGCCTCCCGTACTCCTGATCCGTCCGTACGCGCCCGCCGTCGGTCGCACCTCGACCGGCGGCGAGCCGTCGTGGCGTCACCCGTGTCCCGGGCGATCGTTGCCCGGGGATGGGGCGTGCGATCTCGTGCTCCCCGGGGCGGGTGGCACGAGCCGGTCGGCCGTTGCGCGGGCGCGACGGAACCGGCAAGCGCCGAGGTGCAAGGTGCAGGCGGTCACCGCCGGTACGGTTCTGCATTCGACAATTGGCAGCGCTTATAAATAGATAGGCACCAATCTTGACTTGCGCATCGGAGCAGCGCACCGTGAGGAGTAAGCGGCGGATGCCCACCATTGTCGGCCCGCCTCGCGCGACTGACAAAATGCGAGCGCCGCTAATTGACAGCGGTATGTCAGGAGGCGTTCGATGCACTTGAGTCCATACTCCGGGGCCTACCTCAGTGATCCGGCGGGCGCCTGGCGGCGCATTCTCGACGATCCCGACCGGGCGCTCTACGCCGAGGATCTGGGCCTGTGGTTGATCAGCCGCCACGCGGACGTGCGGCGCGCCCTGGCCGACGCGGCGACGTTCGGCAACGCCCTCACCCTCGCCCCGGTCTACGAGGTCTGCCCGGAGGCGATGAGCGTCATCACGCAGATCGACGCGCCCCCGACCACGGCCGCCGCCGACCCACCGACACACCCCCGCACCCGCCGTGCCCTGCGCGCGACCTTCGCCAACACGGCGGAGCGGGCCGAGGCCGAGTACGGCCGGATCGTCCGCCGGCGCGTCGACGACCTGGTGTCCCGGCTCGTCGCCCAGCGGGGCGGACGGGTGGATCTCGTCAGCGGGTTCACCACCGAGCTTCCGCTGCTGGTCATCCTCGACATCCTCGGGGTTCCCGACGCCGACGTCGACCGCATCCGGCGGTGGGCGGACGGCCAGGTCGCCCTCATCTGGGGGCAACCGGACCCGGACGAGCAGGTACATCTGGCCCGCGGTCTGCTGGAGTTCTGGCGCTACTGCCAGGACCTGGTGCGGCAGCGGCTCGACAGTGGAGGCGACGGTGACGACTTCGTCAGCCGGGCGCTGACCTACCGGGACGATGACGACGACGTGCTGACCGTGCCGGAGGTGGCCAGCCTCGCCTTCAACCTCCTGGTGGCCGGGCACGAGACGACCGCCGGGCTGCTCGCCCACGCGCTCGACGCGGCCCTGTCCAGCCCGCACCGGTGGCAGGCCCTGGTCGCCGACCCACGGTCCGCGCTCGGCTTCGTGACCGAGACCCTGCGGTTCGCGCCCGCCATCGACGGCTGGCTGCGGGTGACCCGTCGGGACGTCACCCTGGGCGAGGTCACCATCCCGGCGGGCGCACGCTGCCTGTTGATGATCGGGGCGGCCAACCGGGACCCCTCGGTGTTCGCCCAGCCGGACCGATTCGACGAGCACCGCACCGACGCCGCCGACCACCTGTCATTCGGTCACGGGCCGCATTTCTGCATTGGTGCCGCATTGGCGCGACTGGAGGCCGGCATCGCTCTGACACAACTGGCCGAGGCCATTCCCGGCCTCCAATTGGCACCCGAACACCGCCGTTCGTTCAAACCCAATGTCTCGTTCCGGGCGCACGACAGTCTCCTCGCGACGATCGACGTCCGGACGCCCGCCGACGCGCCGCAGGTGAGTCAACCGGCCCCCGCCCAGGCGGCTCAGGCAGCCTGATCGTGCGGAAGTCCGGCGGCGCTGACGTGCGGGCCGAGCCGAGGCGGAAGGGTCCGATCGGCAGGACGCGCCCGACACCCATGCGCAGGACCCGCGCGCTTTTCCTGACGATCCATCGCGGCGTACGTCTTCACACCCATCGTCCCGAGGGTTAAGAATTGCTCCCTATGAATGTTCAGCCAATCGGCCAGACTCGATCCGCTACCCGTTGCTGATTCGCGGGTGCCACGAAGGTGAGCGCATGGAGCACACGCCCCCGTCGAGCGCTGCTCACTCCGCGCCCAGCCAACAGTTCCGATGGGAACTGCGCACCTGCCGGGTCCGACGGGGACTGACCCAGCGCGCCCTGGCGGACCTGGTGCGGTTCAGCCGGGAGACCGTCGCGGCGGTGGAGTCGGGCCGCCGCTTCGGCAGCCACGAGTTCGCGGTCCGCTGCGACGACGTGCTCGACACCGGCGGCCGACTGGCCTCGCTGTGGCCGCTGGTCGCGGCCGAACAGTTGGCGGCCGACGGACGACGGGGCCCACGCCTGCCGGACCGGGCGCGCCTCGATCCGCCGGTGCCGCGCCAGCGCGGTCGGCGCGACGCGCGCGACCCGGGCGCCGTGGTGGACGCCATCGACGAGCTGCGCGAGCTGATCGGCCAGGTGCTCAGCAGCCAACCCGACCTGGACGACACCGACTCGCGTCACGACCCCCGTCGCGGCACCGAGCACCTCGACGACCAGCGCTGAGCCCGTCCATGCAGGACCGGACGCGGGGCGCCACCGGTCGCTGACTCTGGGTACAGATGCTGGTACGGCCAGTTTGTACCACCGCGAGGTCTGGCCTCCGAGCGCGGGTTCCGGCCGAATGGGACTTGCATTCGGCAAGGTGCGTATAGACCGTCATCGACGAGTCGCGGGAGTCAATTTTGGCGTCGAGCACGAGGTCCCACGCGGCCCGACCCTACCCGGCCCGACAACGCGGCTGGAAGATCGCCGGGCGGATGCGCCTCATCGTGGCGGCGCCACTGGTGGCCGTGATCGGTTTCGCCGGCCTCGCGCTGACCGAGAGCGCGCGCCAGACGACCCGGGCCAGCGACCTGGAGGTGCTGGCACGCCTCGGCGCGGAGGCCGGTGACCTGGCGTACCGGTTGCAACGCGAACGGGCCGCGGCCGCCGACCTGCTCACCAACGCCGCCGGAGAACAGCAGGACACGTTCGGCGCGGAGATGGCCGCCACCGACGCCGCCGTCGCGCGCTACCGCAGGCAGCGCGACCGGGTGCCCACCGACGCCAACGCCACGCTCCTGCACCGCGTCGACGCCTCGCTGGACGGCCTGGCGCCGCTGCGCACCCAGGTCCGCACGGCCGAACACGCCTCGGTGTCCGCGATGACGTTCAGCTACCGCATCGCCATCGCCGACCTGATCACCGTCCGGGAGAACGTCTCGCACGGCGTCGTCAACGCCCGGCTCGCCGACGGCATCCGGGCCTCGGCCGCGCTGTCGAAGACCGCCGAGGCGATCGGCCAGCAGCAGGTGGCCGTCCTGCGGGCCGTGGCGGCCGGCGAGCTGACCCCCGCCACCCAGCAGGACATCACCGCCGCCCGCACCAGCTACACCGAGTCCAGCCTGTCGTTCCTGGCCCTCGCCCCGGCCGAGTGGGGCCTCTGGTGGGAGCAGGCCGGCACCGGCAAGGAGGCGCTCGCCCTGCAACGGATGCAGGACGAGGTGAGCCGCGCCCAGCCAGGGTCGCCGCTGCGCCTGCAGACCGCCAACTGGGTCACCACGACACAGCAGCGCGCCGCCCGCCTGGCCGACCTGCGGGGGCGCGTCGACGTGGCGGTACTGGACGACGTGCGGGCCGCGTACACCGACCAGCGCCGCAGGGCCGTGGCCGAGGCCGTCGGCGTCCTGCTGGCGCTGCTGCTGACCGCCCTGGTCACCTGGGCCGTCGCCCGGCAGATCACCCGCCGGCTGCGACGCCTGCGCGACGCGGCCAACGCCGTCGCATTCGAACAGCTCCCCGCCGTGGTGGCCCGGCTGCAACGCCCCGACAGCTCCAGCGTCGACCCCGACGAGCTGGCCCGCGAACAGTCCACGGCCGCCCTCGAACCGTCCAGCGACGACGAGATCGGCGAACTCGGCCAGGCGTTCAGCGCCGTGCACCAGGCCGCCGTGCGGACCGCCGCCGAGCAGGCCGTCATGCGCGCCAACACCGCCGACATCTTCATCCACCTGAGCCGGCGCGAACAGCGGCTCGTCGACGCCGTCCTGGCCCAGGTCGACCGGGTCGAACGGGACGAGACCGACCCGGACCGCCTGCACCAGCTCTACGCCCTCGACAACCTGGCCACACGGATGGGCCGGATCAACGCCAGCCTCCTCGTGCTCGGCGGCGTGGGCGTCGGCCGGGTACGCCAACACGACGTCCCCCTGCAACAGGTGCTCCAGGCGGCCCTGTCCCAGATCGAGCACTACGCGCGCATCCGGCTCGGCATGATCGACGGCGACGTCGCGGTGGCCGCCAAGTCCGTCGACGAGGTCGTGCACCTGCTCGCCGAACTCATGGACAACGCGACTGCGTACTCGCCGCCGGGCAGCGAAACCTGGGTGAGCGGCCGCAGCCTCGGCGACCGCGTCATCATCCAGATCAGCGACGAGGGCGTGGGCCTGCCTCCGCAGCGGTTGCAGCAACTCAACGACCTGCTGGCCCGACCACCCGCCATCGACGTCGCCGCCGTCCGGGCCATGGGCCTGGTCGTCGTAGGACAGCTCGCCGCCCGCCTCGGCGCCAGCGTCCAACTGCGCCGTGGTCCCCGACGCGGCACCCTCGCCGAGGCGACGCTGCCCGCGGCGATGATCCGATCGTTGCCGCCGGAGGAGTACCTACTCGCGCCCGGCCGACTGTCGCGGCGGGCCGCCCGCACGTCCACGGCCCCGCCCCCGTACCGGCCGGGCCCGGAACCGACCGCCGGGCACGCCCCGGCCGCGCGGACGCTGCCGGCGGCGCCCGTGTTCCGCCCGACGCCCCGCGTGGACGCCGGTGACGCGCCGACCGAGGAGCTGCTCATCTTCGAACAGGTCAACCACTGGTTCCACACCGACGTCGTGGACGCGCCGAACGGCCGCCAATGGTCCAGCCCCGCCGACGACGCCTGGCGTACCGCCGCCCAGGCGCAGACGCCCGACGTGGCCGTGACCACCACCTCCGGCCTACCCAAACGCCAACCTCAGCGGCATCTGGTGCCCGGCGGCGTCACCGTGTCCACGCAGCAGCAGCGCTCCGAATACCGCGACCCGGCCCAGGTCGCCACCGCGATGGCCGCGTACGCGCGCGGAGTGGCGGCCCGCCGGCGTACCCCGATCAACCTCGGCAACTCGTGACCGACAGGGAGAGCACGTGACCGACCACCAGGACCTCGGCTGGCTGCTGGACAGCTTCGCCGAGCGCGCGACCGAGGTCAGCCATGCGATCGCCATCTCCAGTGACGGCCTGATGGTGGCCGCCACCCGCGACCTGCCGCCGGACCGGGCGGACCAGCTCGCCGCGACGGGCAGCGGCCTGGTCAGCCTGCTGCGGGGCGCGGCGGCCTTCTTCGACGCCGGGGCGGTGATCTCCAACGTCACCCAGCTCGAAGGCGGATTCATGTTCTCGATGGCCTTCAACGACGGGGCGTCGCTGCTCGTGCTCGCCGCGCCCGAGTGCGACGTGGGCAAGGTCTCCTACGAGATGACGGAGCTGGCGAACCGGATCGGCGACGCGCTGACCCCCGCAGCCCGAGCGGCGCTCGCCCGTAGCCGCTGACCCCACCGACCGACCCCTCTTCCTCCTCTTCCCCTGGAGACGACATGTCCCTCACCACCCCTGCGCGCAGCCGTGCCGTCGGCGCCACGCTGCTCGCGCTCGTGCTGACCGTGAGCACGGCCTGCGCAGACGACGAACCGGCCACGACCGGCGGCGGGCCCATCAAGATCGGACTCCTCGCGTCGCTGTCCGGGACGTACCAGTCCGTCGGCAAGGAGATCCGCGACGGCTTCGAGCTGTACCTGGACACCCACGACGGCAAGCTCGGCGGCCGACAGGTCGACCTCGTCGTCGCCGACGAGGGCAACGGCGCCGCGACCGCCGTACCGGCGGCGACCAAGCTCCTCAAGCAGGACCGCGTCGCCGCGCTCACCGGCATCGTCGGCGGCGGCTCGGTCGCCGGCGTCTACCCGCTGCTCCAGGAGACCAAGGTCCCGCTCGTCGGCTCCAACGGCCGGCCGGAGATCAAGGACGTCGAACGGGTGTGGCACACCTCGTACCTCTCGGACGAACCGGGCGCCGCGATCGCCCAGCACGTCAAGGACAACGTCAAGGGCTCGGTGTACGCCATCGGCCCGGACTACCAGGGCGGCTGGGACGAACTGCGCGGCTTCACCGAGGCGTTCGCCAAGGCCGGCGGGACGCTCGCCAACCCCGACGGCAAGACCACCTTCACCCCGTTCCCGGCCACCACCAACTTCACGCCGTACTTCGCCCGGATCAAGGCCTCCGGCGCGCAGGCGGTCTACACCTTCTACGCCGGCAGCGCCGCCGTCGACTTCGTCAAGCAGTACGCGCAGTCCGAGATCAAGGACATCCCGCTGTACGCGGCCGGGTTCCTCACCGAGGGCGGCGTGCTCAACGCCCAGGGCGAGGCGGCCCGGGACATCTACTCCGTGCTCAACTACTCCCCCGACCTCGACAACGCCGAGAACCGCAACTTCGTCGCGGTGTGGAAGGCCAAGCACGACGGCTCGCCGACGACGTACGCCCTGGCGTCGTACGACGCGGCGGCGGTACTCGACCGTGCCGTCGGCGCCGCCGGGAGCAACCCGACGCCGGAGGCCATCAACGCGCAGATCGGCAAGCTCGGGCAGATCGCCAGCCCGCGCGGCGCGTGGCAATTCTCCACAGTCACCCACTCGCCCGTGCAGAAGTGGTACCTGCGCCAGGTCCGCCAGGACGGTCGGGCGCTGTCCAACACCGTCGTGGGCGACCTCGCGACCGTCGGCCGGTGATCACGGTGGCGGCCGGCACGAACCAGATCGACCCGTACGTCATCCCGGCGCTGGACGGTGTCGCCTACGGGCTGCTCGTGTTCGTCGCCGCGTCGGGCCTGGTCTTCTGCTTCGGCGTCGCCAACATCCTCAACCTGGCACACGGCATGCTCTACGCGATCGGCGGTTACAGCGCCGCGGCGCTGCTCGACGGTGGCTGGGCGAGCGTCGCCCTGGCGCTCGGGGTCGGTGTGCTGGCCGCCGCCGCGGCGGGTGTGGTGCTCGCCGGGCTGCTCACGCCGGTCGCCACCGGCAACCACCTCACCCAGGCGCTGCTGACCTTCGGGGTGGCGCTGGCCGGCGGCAGCCTCCTCGTCGCCGGTTTCGGCCCCGACGATCCGCAGGTGCGGGTGCCAGCCGCCCTCGACGGGTCGGTGGCGGTGGCCGGGCACCGCTATGGCGCGTACCGGCTGGTCTTCATCGCGGTGGCGGCGGCCCTCGCGGCCGGTCTCTACCTGGCGGTGCGGCGGACCCGGGCCGGGATGCTGGTCCGCGCGGCCGTGGACGACCCGGAGATGGTCGCGTGCCTGGGTGTGAGCCCGGCGCGCATCCGGGTCGGCGTGCTCGCCGCCGGTGGCGCGCTGGCCGGCGCGGCCGGGGTCCTCGGCGCGCCCATCATCGGACCCGGCGCGGACACCGCCGACACGGTGCTGCTGTTGTCGCTGGTCGTGGTCGTCCTCGGCGGCCTCGGGTTCATGGTGGGCACCCTGCTCGCGGCGCTGGCGGTCGGCGAGATCCAGACCCTGGGCGTGGCGCTGCTGCCGTCCGCCGCCCCGTTCCTGCTGTTCGCCGCCATGGCCGCCGTGCTCGCCGTACGGGCGCGGGGCCTGGCCGTACGGTGGGCGGCGACGTGAGGGACGAGGTGATCCGCCGAGTACGCGCCGCCGTCGCGACGCTCGTTCTCGCCGGCTTGGTCGTGGCCCCGTGGGTGGTCGACGACTACACCGCGGCGCTCCTCGCCCGGACCCTCGCGCTGGGTCTGGTCGGGGTGAGCGTGGCCCTGCTCACCGGTGTCGCCGGCATGCCCACGCTGGGCCAGACGGCACCGTACGCCGCCGGCGCGTACGCCAGCGCGGTGCTCGGCAGCCAGGTCTCCGACGTCGGCGTGGTGCAGGTTGCCGTGGCGGCGCTGGCCGGAGCGACGCTCGCCGCCGTGACTTTGCCGCTGGTCGTGCCGGCCCGGGGCGTCATCGTGCTGATGATCACCCTGGCGATCGGCGAACTCGTCGTGACCGTCCTCGGCCGCTGGCGGTCGGTGACCGGCGGAACGGACGGACTGGCCGGAATCACGCCGATACGTCCACTGTGGGGGATGCCGGTCCTGGCCTCCGACCGGGCCCGGTACGTCTACACGCTCATCGTCGTGGCGGCGCTGGTCGGCGCGGTCCTGCTGCTGGTGCGGACCCGGGGCGGGCTGCTGCTGCGCGCCGGACGCGACGACGAGGCGCGACTGCGGGCCAGCGGGCACCGGGTGCCGCTGTACCTGTCCGGCGCGCACGTAACCGCCGGGGCGATCGCCGGCGCGGCCGGCTCCCTGCTCGTCGTCGCCCAGCAGTACATCTCCCCCGCCGACTTCGGCTTCGACACGTCCGCGCTGCTCCTGCTCGGCGTCGTCATCGGCGGCACCGTGTCGGTCGGCGGCGCGCTGGTAGGCGCGGTCCTCGTCATCGCCGTACGCGACTGGTTGTTCGGGGTGCTACCCGGTCACGCGCCGCTGGTGCTGGGCGCGCTGTTCGTGGCGACGGTCTACCTGCTGCCCGTCGGCGTCACGCGGGTCCGCCGCCCGCCCGGCGGGTCCCGGCAACCCGCTCCCACTCCGGACCGGCCGGCATCGACGGCCACCCGCACACCGGAGCTACGGGTATGAGCTGCCTCCTCAGCGCCGAGAAGGTCACCGTGCGGTACGGCTCGCTCGCCGCGCTCACCGACGTCGACCTGTGCGTGCACGACGGCCAGCGGCACGCCCTGATCGGGCCCAACGGGGCCGGCAAGACGACCCTGCTCAACGTGCTCGGCGCGACGACACGCCCGCAGCACGGCACGGTGCGCTTCGCAGGGAGCGACGTCAGCCGGCTCGGTCCGGCGGCACGGGCCCGCCGCGGCATCAACCGGACCCACCAGCGGCCCGCCGTCTTCGCGACCCTCACCACGACCGAGAACATCGAGGTCGCCGCGCTCCCCCGCACCATCCGGCGGCGCCAGTGGTGGCCCGGTGGCACCCGGGACGCCGCGCGGCGGCGCGCCGCGGCGCTGCTCGACCAGCTGGACCTGTCCGACCTCGCGACGGTGCCCGCCGGTCACCTCGCACACGGGCAGCGTCGGCAGCTGGAGATCGCGATGGCCCTCGCCGGACGTCCCCGCCTGCTGCTGCTCGACGAGCCGGCGGCCGGGCTGTCGGCCACCGAGGTCGGCCGGCTGGCCGAGCTGCTGGCGGCGCTGCCCCGGCAGGTCGCCGTGCTGCTGGTCGAGCACCATCTCGACCTGGTGTACGCCCTCTGCGACACCGTCACCGTGCTGCGCGACGGCCGGACACTGGCCGCCGGCACACCGGACGAGATCCGTACCTCGCCGCTGGTGCGGCGGGCCTACGCCGACGGGGTGTCCTGATGCTCTACGTGGAGCGGCTCTGCGCCGGCTACGCCGGGGGGATCGTGCTGCACGACGTCGACCTCCGGGTGCCGCCGGGCTGTATCCAGGCTGTGGTGGGCCGCAACGGCGCCGGCAAGAGCACCCTCGTGCACACCATCGCCGGGCTGGTACGCGCCTCCAGCGGGCGCGTCGAGATCGGCGGCGTCCACGTGGCCGGACGGCAGCCCCACCGGATCGCCCAGTCCGGCGTCGGCCTCGTCCCGCAGGGCCGGCGGGTCTTCTCCCGGTTGACGGTGGCCGAGCACCTCGTTCTGGCGGCGGCGCCGTGGCGGACCGCGACTCCCGACGGCGAGGGCTGGACGGTGGCCCGCATCCTCGAGCTGCTGCCGCGCCTGGCGGTACGCCTGCGACACCGTGGCTGCGAACTCTCCGGCGGCGAGCAGCAGATGCTGGCCATCGCCCGCGCGCTGCTCGGCCAGCCACGGGTGCTGCTGCTCGACGAACCCTGTGAGGGGCTCGCACCCGACCTGGCCGCGCGGGTCCGCGACCTCGTCGGTCACCTCGCCGCCAGTGGGTTGACCGTGCTGCTCGTCGAACAGCAACTCCGGCACGCGATCGAGACCGCCGACCGGGTGGCGGTGCTCGAGTACGGCCGGGTGGTCTACGACCGGCCGACCGCCGAGGCACGTAGCGATCCCGGCCGCCTGGAGGCGATGGTCGGCATCGCCGCCACCCCGACAACCCCGGCCACCGGAGCGACCCCACGGCTCTGGACGGACGGCCCGTAGGTCACGAGATCTGCGGCGTCGGGCGGACACCGATCCCCTCTCAGAGACTGTCGGGTAACTGGGTGGGGGCGGAACGTCACGCCGAGACACGTCGATGGAAGGTCCTCGACAAATAG
>NZ_JBNCKT010000126.1:0-13862 GCF_049841675.1 Micromonospora sp. DT4 | reverse complement strand
GTGATGGTCCTGCTGTGGACCACGCTCAAGGTGCCGGGGCTGATGCGCCGCTACGCCACCAGCGGCGCAGGCGGGCGTGGCGGCAACCCGGTCGGCGCGGTCGTGCGGGTCGTCGTGGTGCAGCAGCTCACCCGCGGGCTGCGCATCCCCGGCCTTGCGGCGGTGCGACGATGAGCCGCGACCGGCGTGACGAACAGGCCGTCACCGCCCGCATGCCCGCCGACGTGGACGCGCCGGACAAGGTGCTCTACGGGCTGACATTCCGGCAACTGGCGATCTTGGCGGTGGCCGCCGTCGTCTTCTACGGCGGCTGGAAGGCCCTGCACACCGTGGTGCCCGCACCCGTTCTGCTCGGCGCGGCCGTCGTGCTCGGCGGCTTGGTGTTCGGCCTTGCTGTCGGCCGCCGCGACGGCCTGCCCATGGACGTGTGGCTGGCCTCCGCGGTGCGCCACTCCCGGGCGCCGCGCGCGTTGTCCACCACCGACACCACCGCGAAGACACCCGACTGGGTGCAGGCCCCGGCGTCGAAGGTGATGCTGCCGGCGCCGCTGAAGTTGCCCGCCGACGCCATCGACGACCACGGGGAGATCAGCCTCGGAGCGGTGAGGGCGGCGATGGTCGCGGCGACCAGCGTCAACCTCGCTTTGCGCACCGCCGACGAGCAGGCCGCCCTGGTTGACACCTTCGGCCGCTGGTTGAACTCGCTGTCGACGCCGACGCAGATCGTGGTGTCGGCGCAGCCGGTCGACCTGCACTCCGCCGCCCGCACCCTCGCCCGAGCGGCGGACTCCATGCCGCACCCAGCTCTCGCCGACGCGGCAGCCGACCACGCCCGGTTCCTCGACGACCTCGCCGAACGGCGCGACCCGCTACGCCGGCAGGTCCTCATCGTCACCCGCACCAACTCGGGTGAGCGCGGTGAGCATGCCGCTCGACGTCGCGCCGACCAGACGGTCCGGTCGCTGTCCGGGCTGGGCGTCACCACCCGCGCCCTGGACGGCCACGCGACGACCACTGCCCTGGCCGCTGCGGCCGACCCATACCGGCCGCCCCGCCCCGGCGGCCTCGCCGCCCCCGACACCACCATCACCGGACCTCCGGTCAGGAGGTCGATACCTGGAAGGACCTCGTCATGACGATCCGCATGCGTCGCCCGACGGCCCGTACCCGCCCGGACGCTGCGGCGCTGCCCCCCGCCGGAGGCGTCGCGGCGACGGTGGCGCCGGCCTCGGTGGAGGTGACGCCGCGGTTCCTGCGGGTCGGGGACGGCTACGCCGCAACCCTGGTGGTCACCGGCTACCCGGCCGAGGTCGGGCCGGCGTGGCTGGAGCCATTGCTGTCCTGGCCCGGCCGGCTGGACCTGGCCCTGCACATCGACCCGATTCCCGCGCCGGTGGCGGCTTCGCGGTTGCGGAACCAGCGGGCCCGGTTCGAGTCGTCCCGGCGGGCGGACGAGCAGAAGGGCAAGCTGGCCGACCCGTACGTGGAGGCCGCCGCCGACGCCGCCGCCGACCTCGCGGAACGCCTTGCTCGCGGGGCGGCGAAGCTGTTTCGCGTCGGCCTGTACCTGACCGTGCACGCCCGCACCGAGGCCGAGCTCCTCGAGGCGTGTGCGCAGGTGAAGGCCGCCGCCGCGTCCACCCTGATCGAGGTGCAGCCGGCGACGTGGCGGCACCTGCCCGGCTGGACCACCACCCTGCCCTTGGCGACGGACAGCCTGCAGATGCGCCGCACCATGGACACCCAGGCCCTCGCCGCCGCGTTTCCCCTCGCCAGCGCGGATCTGCCGGCGCCGCTGCCCGGCGACTCGGCCACCACCGGTGGGGTGCTGTACGGGGTGAACCCAGACTCGCAGGGCATCGTCTGGTGGGACCGGTGGGCGCAGGAGAACCACAACAGCGTGATCCTGGCCCGCTCCGGCGCCGGCAAGTCCTACTTCGTCAAACTCGACGTGCTCCGCAATCTGTACCAGGGAGTGCAGGTGGCCGTCGTCGACCCCGAGGACGAGTACCTCCGCCTTGCGGACGCGGTCGGCGGCACCATCGTGCGACTCGGCGCACCCGGCGTGAAGATCAACCCCCTGGATCTGCCGGCCGGGGACACCCGTCCGGACGTGCTCACCCGCCGCGGGCTGTTCCTGCACACGTTGATCAGCGTGTTGTTGGGGCAGCTGCCGCCGCCCGCTGAGCGCGCCGCCCTGGACCGGGCGATCCTCGCCGTCTACCAGCAGGCGGGCATCACCGCCGACCCCGCCACCCACCACCGTCCCGCGCCGCTGCTGAAGGACCTGGCCGCGACACTGCGGGCCGACGACAACACTGCCGCCCACGAGTTGGCCGCCCGGCTGGCACCGTGGGTGGCCGGCTCGTTCTCCGACCTGTTCGACTCACCGACCACGACCCGCCCGGACGGGCACCTGGTCGTCTGGAGCCTGCGCCACCTGCCCGACGAACTGCGCACCGTCGGCACCCTCCTGGCCCTGGACGAGATCTGGCGGCAGGTCGACCTCCCCCGCCAGTACCGCTCCACCTCCTCGCCGCAGGCGCGGCGGCTGGTCGTGGTGGATGAGGCGTGGCTGCTGATGCGCGACGGTGAAGGCGCCCGGTTCCTGTTCAAGATGTCCAAGGCCGGCCGGAAGCGTAACGCCGGCCTGTCGGTCATCACCCAGGACGTGGCCGACGTGCTCGGCACCGACCTCGGCCGAGCCGTCGTGTCGAATGCGGCCACGCAGGTGCTGCTGAAGCAGGCTCCGCAGGCCATCGACCAGGTCGCTGACGCGTTCGGCCTGACCGCCGGGGAACGCCGGATGCTGCTGTCCGCCCGGGTCGGGCACGGCCTGCTGATATCCGGCACGAACCGGACCGCGTTCGAGTCGATCTCCTCCCAGGCCGAACACCTTCTCGCGACCACGAAGCCATCTGACCTCGCCGACCTCGACTCCGACGACGGGGAGGAGGACCTGTGACACCACTGCATGCCCTGTTGCCGATGCCGACGCCCAGCCCGTCCGGGCCGGGCGCCGGTCTCATCTCTCCGCCGGGCGCGCCCACTCGGTGGGTTCTGCACGCCGCGGATTGGGCGGCCGGCCGGCCGTGGCTACTCGGCGTCGTCGCCGCCATGCTGGTCGCCTATGTTGCCGGGCGCAACCTGGTCGACGGGTGGCGGCACCGCCGCCACGCCGACGGCGCCCGCCTCGTCACGGTCGCCCCGCCGCCGGAGGTCGACCCGCACAGCGCCGCCGCGCTGTGGGCGAACCTGCACGGCACCCTCACCCCATCGCGCCGCCGCCGGCTGCGGTACGGCAGCCCGCACGTGGTGTGGCAGTACACCTGGACCGGCCGGCAGCTGCTCATCTCGATCTGGGTGCCCGGCAGCGTGCCGCACGGGGCGGTGGAGGCTGCCGTGCGGGCCGCGTGGCCCGGTGCCGCCTGCACCACCGACGACCAGGCGCCACCGCCGATCCCGCTGGACGTGCCGGCGGCCGTCGGCGGGCACCTGCTGCCGACCGCCGCGGAGTGGCTGCCGTTCGAAACCGACCACGACAACGACCCGCTGCGGGCGCTGATGTCGGCCGGGTCGCAGCTGAAACCGGATGAGTACGCCTGTGTGCAGGTCCTCGCCCGCCCCGCCACCCCCCGCCGGGCCGCACGGGCCCGCCGCGCCGCCGGCCGGCTACGCGACGGCAAGACGGCCGTACCGGCCATCAATCCCGCCGCCCCGCTCCTGTGGCTCGTCGAGGCGTTCCTGCCTGGCCGCACCACCACCCGCAGCGGCGGCCAGCCGGCCGGCCGCCGGGACCCCGGTGTGGAGCGCGACGTGCGGGCGATCCTCGACAAGACCGCCCACCCGCTGTGGACGATCGGCATCCGCTACGCCATCGCGAAGAACAACCACCGCGGCGGGTCCCGGCCGGAGGCCAGGCTGCGCGGTGTCGCGGACGCGGTCGCCTCGTCGTTCGCCGTGTACGCCGGCCGCAACCGGCTCGCCCACCGGGCGCGGATGGCGCAACCGGTGGCCGTGCTGGCCACACGGCGGCTCGGATCCGGGTTCCTGGCCTCTACTCCCGAGCTGGCCGTCCTCGCGGCGCTGCCGCGGGATCTGGCCGTTCCGGGGTTGGATCGGGCGCGGGCGAAGTCGATGCCCGCCCCGGTGGCGGTGCCGACCGGCGGCCGCGGCATGAAGGTTCTCGGTGACGCCGAAGTCGGTGGCCACGCGGTGGCCCTGTCCGTTGCCGATGCGAGGTATCACATGCATGTGGTCGGATCGACGGGCTCCGGGAAGACCACCCTGCTGGTCAACATGGCCGTCGAGGACATCAAAGCCGGGCGGGGCACCGTGGTCATCGACCCGCACGGCGACATGGTTCTCGACATCCTCGACCGGCTCCCCGCGAGCGTCGCCGGGCGGGTGGTGCTGTTCGACCCCGACCAGCCCAACCCGCCCACCCTCAACCCGTTGTCCGGCAACGACCCGGACCTGGTCGTCGACAACCTCGTGTCGATCTTCGGGAACATCTTCGCCAAGGCGTGGGGGCCGCGGATGGACGACGTCATGCGGGTGGCCTGCCTGACCCTGCTGCGGCACGCCAACGTCACCCTCCAGCACATCCCACCCCTGCTCAACTCGGCGCAGTTCCGGTCGGCGATGACCGTTGGCCTGGACGATCCGGCCGGTCTGTCCGGGTTTTGGCAGTGGTACGACGACCTCAACCCCGCCCTGCGCTCCCAGGTGATCGGCCCCGTCCTCGCGAGGTTGCGGGCGTTCCTGCTGCGGGACTTCGTCAAGCGCACCATGCGCTACCCCCGGTCGAGTTTCGACATGGGCAAGGTTCTCGATGGTGGGGCGTTGCTGGTGCGCATCCCGAAGGGGCAGTTGGGTGAGGACACCAGCAAGCTGCTCGGCTCCCTGGTTCTGGCGCAGGTGTGGCAGGCCGCGACCGCCCGGGCGGCCGTGCCGGCGGACAAACGCCGCGACGCCACGTTGATCATCGATGAGTGTCAGAACTTCCTGACCCTCGCCAACTCCCTCGACTCGATGTTGGCGGAGGCGCGGAAGTACCGGCTGTCGATGGTCCTCGCTCACCAGGACCTGGCACAGTTCCCGAAGGACCTCCTGGCAGCCGCGTCGGCGAACGCCCGCAACAAGCTGTACTTCTCCGTCGCCCCGGAGGACGCCCGCGTCCTGGCGAGGCACACCCTGCCCGAGCTCGATGAGCACGACCTGACGCACCTGGACGCCTACACCGCCGCCGGACGCCTCGTCGTCGGCGGGCGGCAAACACCGGCGTTCACCCTCAAGACCCGCCCGCCGAAGCCGGTCGTGGGCGAGGCGACGGCGATCCGGCAGGCCGCGGCGCAGGCGGTGCCGGCGCAGGACACCAGCGCGATCGACGACCTCGTCGACCGGTTCTCGGCCCGACCCGACGACAACCGCCGGTCCCGGGGCAAGAGCGGTCCGAAGGCGAACACCTGAACTCCGCAGGACGGTTGAAGCGAGATCGACAGACCGGTCGACCGAGGTCGACCGCGTCCCGGTCGCCCCTTCCGTGAGGGCTTCACCAGCTCTTCACCACCGATCACCACACCGCCGTGACAGATCCTGCCGTTCGGGTCTGTCAGTGCCGCTCACCGGCCGTGTCCAGCCTCCGGTGACCACCTCACCGAACTCAGACACCCTCCCTCGGAGGGAACTCCTCTTCCGCTTGGAGCATCCACCGTGTCCACCAACAACTCCGTCTCCCGCTCGACTTCTGCCTCTTCCTCCGCCTCCTCGCCTGGTTCCCGTTCGTCGTCTCGTCTCGCTCGTCTTGACCGGCTTCGTCGCCTTACCGCCCGTGATCATCAGCTGTTGCGTTGGCTAGCCGAGCACTACCTGCTGTCCACCGACCAGATCACCACGGCGCTGTTCCCGTCGCGTCGCTCGGCCCGGCTCCGCCTCGCCCAGTTGCACCAGATGGAGGCGGTCAGCCGGTTCGTGGACGTCACCACCGGCAGCGGCCAGTACCTCTACACTCTCGGACTGCTCGGCGCCGTGGTCCAACCAACCCAGTTCAACGACCCGAACCACGCCGACGCCCGCGCCCCACGCACCAGCATCGACCGCACCGAACGCATCATCGGTAGCCGCCGCCTGGCCCACCTGCTCGGCACCAACCAGCTGTTCATCGACCTCATCAGCTACGCCCGCACCGACGAACACGCCCGGCTGGCGCGGTGGTGGTCCGAACAGCACACCACCGCCGCCTTCGCCGCCGCCTCCTACGCCGCCGGCAGCGGAACCGGTGTCCAGCCCGACGGGCACGGCATCTGGCACGCCGGAGGGCGCACCGTCGGGTTCTTCCTCGAACACGACAACGGCACCGAACCCCTCGGCATCGTGCTGCGCAAGCTGCGCGGGTACGAGCAGCTCGCCCGCTACGGGCCCCGCTACCCGGTGCTGCTGCGCGTCCCAGGCCGCCGCCGCGAGCAGCACCTCCTCGACGCCCTCGCCGGGGTGCCCACCGCCATGCCCGTGGCCACCGGCCTCCACGGCGAGCACCCCGCCGGGCCTGCCTGGACGCTGACCACCGACCCCGGGCCGCGGCGCTGGCTGCACGAACTGCCCTGCGACCACGGCCCGGACAACCCGGCCACCAACCCGCACCGCTTTCCCGACACCGACCTCAGCGGCCCCGACCCGGAGTCCTGACATTCACCTTCAACGCACGCGGAGGGGGGCCGTCCACTGTCGTGGGTGGCTGTGAGACCGACCGGATCTCACAGTCCCGCCTTCCCTTGCCCGCGGAATCGGGCGGTCGTCTGACAGTGCAGGTCAACGGCACTACTGACGATCATGACGGCGGCCGGCGCTGACAGATCCGGCCGCTACCTTCATCGGCACCACCTTCACCCATATATCGCTCCACCCGGTCCGGTCCCACCTCGGGAACCACCGCCGCACCTCACGGTGCGCTCTGCCCACCCGCCCTTGTCGGCCGGTCGGCGCCCGCGCCGCGCGGCGACCCCCAGGTCGCACCGCACCACCCGCACCACCCCGCACCATCCCGCTCCACCAGCAGCGACTCTGCTGCGCCCATCCCTGTTCGTCCCGTGAGTCGACCCATGTACCCGGTGGGCCGGCCGCTTCCGCGCGCCCAACAACGCGCCCTACCGAAGGAGGAACCCCAGATGACCGCAACCAACGGTGCCGCGACCCCGCTGAGCCGCTACGGCACCCGCGTGCCGACGGTGACGCCCCGCCCGGGCCGCAAGCCCACCCCCGCGGCCACCACCGCCAGCACCACGGCACCCACCAGCCCGGTGGTCACGCCGACCGCGACGATCAACACCATGATCGCCTGCCTGCCCGACGGCCTGCCGTCGCAGGCCCTGACCGCCAATCAGCTCGACCGGCACTTCGGCGTGTCCGGCACCCTGCAGCCCCGTTTCTGGGCCATCCCGGACATGTGGCTGTGGCAGCGGCGCGACCTGGTCGCACCGCGGAAGGGACGTCCGGTGTACTGCGCTGGCGGACCGGTCAAGCTGCTCGACCTGAACGCCATGCGCCACGCCGCCGGCGTCGGCGCCGGCATCCGCCACCAACTGTGGCAGCAGGTCGTGCACGGCACCCGGCCGGCCACCCCATGGCCGACCCTGCTGGCCCGCCACCTGGCGGACCCCGCCAAATACCCGCGCGAGCGGGCCGAGGCGGACTTCCACAACCAGGCCCGCGTCAACGCGATGCGGATGCACAACGCGGCCAGCTACGGCGCCGCCCACCTCGCCGTGGGGGAGCTGGAGATGTTCCAGGCAGGCCCGATGGCCTACCAGCACTACAGCGCCACCACCGCCGTGTGCGGCGACGCCCTGCTCACCCCGGACGGGCACAAGCTCGCACCCGCGAGCGACGCCCTCACCCACCGGGTGACCTACCTCGAGCAGGCGATGCGGTACCTCGACAGCGTCGCGACCGACCAGCGGCTGCTCGCCGTCACCCTGTAAAGCACCACCGGATCCGGATCCGGTCGGGCACCGCCACCCATCCCCCTCTTCCCTGGGGATCGACGGCGGCCCGACCGGCTCCCACCCCTTCCCAACCGCACCGCGCCGGCCCTGGCAGCAGACGGCGAGCTCTACCAGCCGCACCCATGAGCCCCGCCGGCCTGCGACGCACACCCCTAACCCGGCCAGCGCGGCGAGACCTCCATGGCAGGTCACCGCCTGTCGGGTACTCGCCGACACCGCCACCCGAACCTCAGCTCCACCTGGCACTCGCGCTCGATCCGGATTTCCGGGTCCGACGCCGTACGTCGCCGCGGCGGGTGTGAGCACGCTGCCGCCCGCGCACGGCCCGGCGCCCCGGGCTGGGGCGCCCCGCAAGCCCGGCCAGCGAACGGCCGACCTTTCCCTCTTCCCCCATCAGGAGGTTCCTTCGCCATGTCCGACCGACTGTGGTTCCGCGTCGACGAGGTCCTGCCCCTCGCCGCACATGCCGCCGCCACCGCCGCGCACTTCAGGACTCGGCAGCAGTACCGGGCAGGTGTCCCGGACCAGGCCGCGCTCATCTGGTCCCACGACGCCGACGGTGACTGGTTGTCCTCCAACGGCGTCCCCCGCTGGTACGACGCCGACGGCGCCGACCACCGGGCCCTCGCCGAAACCTGGACCCACACCGCCACCGGCGCCACCGGCAACCCGGTCCCCGCCGACGACGGGCACGGATTCCTGCCCCTGCACACCGAACACCTCGACGGCCGGCGGGACCTGCTCGACCTGCTCCGCCACGCCCGCCACCACGGGGCGCACTGGTTCGGGCTACACCCCGACCCGGAGAGCGAGGCCACCGGCGACCGCTACCGCATCTCCCGCCACCGCGGCGACATCACCCCACCGCTGGCCACCTGGACCCCGGCGACCGTCACCTGCGACGTGATCGGCGGCGGCACCTACCGCGCCATGGTCGCCACCGGATACACCACTCTCACCCGCGCCGGGCTGCTGTGCCGCTTCCCTCTGTTCGCGGTGCAGCGTATGGCCGCCCACCTCGACGCCCTCTATCCCGGTGACATGCCAGGCGAACATCCCCGGCTGCGGTTCGACGGCGACGAGGTCGCCGTCGAGTGGGAGGACGACGACGGCCTGGGCAGTCGCTGGTTCGAGGACGACCGGGTCGTCCCGGACGCCAACCGCTGCTACGCCATCGGCGCCTACCAGTGGCCGTGGACCCTCGTCGCGTCCGAGGCGACCTCCCGCGCCGCTGACCCGAAGGACCGGTCGCGGTGATCGTCGACGAGGTGTTCCACCAGGGCGGCCCTGGCTGCTACGAGCTGACCCGGGTGCACCACATCGACGGGTACGTCCTGCGGCTGCGGCTCTACCGCAACAGCTACGCCAAGCAGAGCACCGCGGTCGCCGAGGTCCTCACCCCGCTGTTCACCTGGACGATCATCGCCAGCAGCCCCGGTCACGGCTGGCACCGCACCACCCCGACCACCTCACCCGACGCGACGCCGTTGACCCCGGTCGCCGACGAGGTACTGCGGCGGGCGCGGCGGATCCTTCCCGTGCCGCCGCCGTTCACCACGCCCGGCCGGTAACCCGCCAAGGCCGCACCCTCCGGCGCCGCACTGCCCGCCCGGTCGCGCCCTCACCCACCAGCGGACCCAGCCCCGGCTCAGCGTCTTCCGAACCTCCAACCGCCCGCCGCACCACGGCGGGCTGATCAGCGCGTCCACGGCCCACCGCCGCTGACGCGCTTTTTCGCACTGGCACGACCTGGCCGATGCCCGGCCACCCGCGCACTCGCGCACACCCGGGCACGGCCGTGCCCGGGTTCCCACCCCGCAGAAGGGAACCCCCCATGACATCCACCAGCAGGCCCCGCGTCGCCGTCGTCGGCGGCAGTATCACCGGCCCGGTCACCGCGTTGCTGTTGCTGCACGCCGGATTCGACGACGTCACCGTCTACGAGGCCGCGCCGGCGTCCGCGCCCCTGGGCGGCGGCCTCATCGGCCTGGAACACCCCGCCCTCGATGTGCTCGACCGCCTCGACATCGGCCAGCACGAGTTCGTCGCCCACGACTCTGAGGCCATCGTCCAGATGACCATCCGCGACCGCCACCCCGCCGACACCATCCGGCGCACCTACCCGGGGCGGAACACCACCTGGACGCTGCTGCACCAGGCGCTGACCCGCCGCCTACCGGCCGGTGTCCTGCACACCGGAATGAAGGTCATCGCCCTGACCGCGCACGCCGGCCAGCCCGAGTTGCGGTTCCACGGCGGCCACACCGCACCCGCCGACCTGGTCGTGTTCGCCGACGGCCGGTCCTCCACCGGCCGCCGGCTGCTCGACCCCGACCGGACCCTGCGGTACGCCGGCTACGTCGCCCACCGCGGCATCGCCGACGTCACCCCCCAGCCCGGCCTGCGGGACTTCCTGCGGCTGCAGCCCTGCCCCGGTGCGCAGTTCAACCTCGCCCCGGTACCCGGCGGCTGCGACTGGACCTTCTACCTCAACTGCACCAGCACCGAGTACGCGCAGCGGTTCGGCGCCGACCCCACCCGCCGAGTCTTCGCCCTACCCCGACACGTCAGCCCCGCCGCCCGCACCCACGTCGACACCCACGCCGACCAGCTCCTCCCGGCCGACCACGCCGCCGTCGTCCACGCCACCACCACCCGCATGGCGGTGCCAGTCCTCGACATCACCGCACCGGAGCGCATGGTCTGGCCCGTCGGCGCCGGCCACGCCGTCCTGCTCGGCGACGCCCTCGCCCCCGTCCGCCCGCACACCGCCCGCGGCGCCAACAACGGCATCGAACAAGCCGCCGGCCTCGCCGCCGCTCTCACCCAGCACCGCAAGTACGGCGCCGACCTCACCGCCGCCCTGCACGGCTGGCAACGCCGACACCTGCCCGCCGCCGTGGCCGCCGTACACCGCGGGCCCGCCATCGGCCACCGACTCGGCCTCGGCACCCACCAAACCGCCCAGTAACCCACCCCTCGAAGGAAAGGAGGTGGCCCTCGTGGCCACCAAGACCACCGCGATCGTCGTCGACGACCTCGACGGCTCCACCGACGACGTCGGCACCTACCAGTTCGCCTTCAACGGCATCACCTACGAGATCGACCTGTCCGCCGGCAACTTCGACCGGATGGCCGCTGCCTTCGGCCCGTTCATCACGGCCGGACGCCGCCTGCCGAAACAGACCCGCGCACCACGGCGGCAGCACGGCACCGCGACCGGCCGCACCCAGAGCCAGGAGATCCGCACCTGGTGGTGGACCGCGAACTGGCAGGAGCTGAACCTGCCCCGGCCACGAACCGGGGGCGTCATCCCCGCCACGGTCCGCGACGCCTACCACGCCGCGCACTGACCCCCTGTCACCAGCAGGCCGCCCGGCGAGCGTTCGCCGGGCGGCACACCTGTGCGCGTCGCCGGAGTCCCGCACTCCGGGCAAACGACTTGATCAATGCCCGATCCGAAGCGTGCATCAGTGCACGCGCCTCACTCACCGACCCCTGCCGACGGCAGGAGAAAGGGGCCCGCGCCCATGATCAGCACCCCCACCAACACGGCCGCACCAGCACCACTGGCACCCAGCGTCGCGAAGGTCCTCGCCGCGCTGCACCGCCTCGGCGAAGCCACCGCCGCCGCCATCGCCACCGAAGCCGGCCTCGGCTACTCCACCACCACCCCGAAACTGCGCACCCTGGAAACCGCGGGACTGGCCGAGCCCAGCCGAAACGACACCGGACGCAGCCTGTGGCGGCTGACCGACACCGGCCGCGCGCACGTCGAGCAGGGCGAGCACGACGAGCCCGCACCGGAATCCTCCACTTCAGACGTGGACACAGTCACCACCGCCGCAGATCTCGAGCCACGCGGCGACGACACGCAGGTAGCCGGAGATGCCGCCGGGCAGGACCACGACGAGCATCCAGCCGCCGAGATTCCCGCCGATGGGCAGCCGGAGGCCGCCCAGGAGCAAGCATCGCTGGCTGCTGGTGACGTCGAGGCCGCACCCGACGAGGCCGCTGAAGCCGAGGACACCGAAACCGACCACGGCGACGATGACGACCGCTCGACTGCCGACCCCGACGTGCCGGGCGCGACCGACGACACCGACCCGGCCACCGGAACGATGCCCGCAGCGAACGACACGGACGTCAGACCGGCCACACCGGATGGTGGCCCTGCCGGCGGGGCCACCGACAGCACCACGGGCGACCCCGCCCCGGAAGCACCCGCCGCTACGCCGGCCACGGAGGCGGCGGGCGATTCGGCACAGCCCTCTACCCGGCGGGCGTCGGGCTCCCTGCGCGGCGCGGTCCTCGACATCCTCGAGGCCAACCCCGGCCAGCAGTACAAGGTCAGCGAACTGTGCAAGCTGGTCGACCGGGCCAACGAGGGAACCGGCGCGAAAAAGGCCAGCGCGGGCGCGGTCCACAACGCCGCCGCGAAACTCGTCGGGACCGGGCGGGCGGTCCTGGCCGCCGAGAAACCCGTCACGTTCACCCTCGCCGACACCACCGCCTGACCGACCCCGATCCTGCCGGTAGCCCGGAGGCGGGCGTCGAACTTCCCGGAACCACGCCCGCCCCCGGTGCTCCTTAATGCAGAAGGAGCTCTCGAAGTGTCTCCCATCCTGACCTCGATCGTCACCGCCGCCGGGGGAATCCTCGCCGGTCTCGCCCTCGCCGCGGCGCTGCTCTGGCGCCAGCAGCAGGCGCTGACCCGCGCCCGCTACGCCGCCGACCACGACGACACCACCGGCCTGCCCAACCGGCGGGCCCTGCTCGCCGCCCTCACCCGCGCCACCCGCACAGATGGCCCGTTCGGGCTCGTCCTGCTCGACCTCGACGGCTTCAAAGCCGTCAACGACACCCTCGGCCACGAGGCCGGCAACGACGTCCTCACGGAGGTCGGCCGACGGCTGGCCGCCCTGCGAGGACCGGTGCGACTCGCCGCGCGGCTGTCGGGCGACGAGTTCGCCCTGCTGGTCACCGGCGGCCCCGACGACGTGGCAGCCACCGCCCGCGCCGCCTGGCGGGCGGTCGGCCGCCACCCCGTCGACCTCGGCACGCACGCGGTGGCCGTGCGCTCCAGCGTCGGGTACACCAGCGCCGCCCTCGGCGTCAGCCCGCGCACCCTGCTGCACCAGGCCGACATCGCCATGTACCAGGCCAAACAAACCGGAGCCGGGGTCCACGGCGCCACCGCCACCACCGGCCACACCGGACCGCCGCCAGGTGCCCGCCTGCGAGACCTGCGCCGCCGCCGCTGACCGCTCACGGAAACACCAAGAGGACCTCGCGCCCGTCGACGTGCGCGAGGTCCTCACCGTGCCCCGCTCTTATCTGCCCAGCCCTGCTTTCCCTCTCCTCGGCGTCGGTCGCCGAGACCCCGTTAAGGAGCGCATCCGCCATGAGCAGCCCCCACACGTACACCGTCGGCGACCGGGTGACCATCGACCCGACCCTGGCCCGCGCCAGCACCCGGGGCGTCACCTACCGCGTCACCCGGCTGCTGCCGGTCAACGTCATCGTCGAACCCGTCGACGGCGGCCGACCGGTGAAGGTCAACCCCACCTACCTACGGCCCGCCCCCACGGCGGACAGCACCACCACAACCGACAGCAGCAGCACCGGCGGCGGCACCCACAGCGGCGAGTGGACCATGAACCACGAGGCGCCGCTGCACCCGGGCACCCTCGTCACCGTCGCCGGCCCGGGCTGGAAGCAGCCTCCCGGCGAGCTGTACGTGGTGCTACGCGACACCGGGACCGGCCGCGTCTCCCTCGTCCCGCTCGGCGGCAACAACGGCCGCTACTGGCGCGGCGTCTCCCGCCACCTGCTCACCACCGTCGACCCCACCCGCGT